>JAZANE010000165.1:0-5475 GCA_036228785.1 Chloroflexota bacterium | reverse complement strand
TAATTTTTTCTAAATAATTATTTGTACTTTCATCCAATATATTTTGCGGGTGAATTCCTACTGCAGCATAAATTTCTTGATATTTTTTTGATAATGATATTGATTTTTCTGAATCTGAAATGGTTGTTCCTGCTGCTATTATAATTCCAACATTTGCAATTTTGGAATTATGAATCAATAAGTCTAAATCTTCTTTATTAAATTGTTGTACATGGGTATGAATATCTATTAGCATTTTAAAAATTTACTATTAATTGAATATATTTAGGAGTCGTTATGAGAGCAGGATTTGGTCAATTTAATACTGCAAGTTCAGAATATCTTAGATTTGCAGCTCAATATGGAGTGAAAGATATCTTACTTAACAATCCAATTCTGCAAGAAGAAAAACCAGGTGTATGGTCTAAAAAAGAACTAGTTAAGTTAAAACTTTCTATTGAAAGTTATAACTTACAGTTATCTGCAATTGAAAACGTTCCAACCCATTTTTACGATCATATCATGCTAAACGGACCTAAAAAAAACATGCAAATAGAAAATATGATTCAAAATATTGAAAATATGGCCGATGTTGGAATACCTAATTTTGGTTATAATTGGATGCCATCTCATGTTTGGAGAACTAATCCAAGACATATAAGAGGAGGAGCTATTGCTACAGCTTTTGATTATGAATCTGCAAAGGATTATCCTCTGACTCACGATAGAGAATATAGTGAAGATGAAATGTGGGAAAGCTTAGAAGAATGGATAAAAATTATTACTCCAATAGCTGAGAAAAAAAATATAAGGTTAGGAATACATCCTTGTGATCCTCCAGTTAAAAAACTTGGAGGAATCCCTCAGTTGCTAAGATCCTTTGATTCATATAAAAGATTGATTGAAATAGTTGATTCTCCTTCTAATGGAATTGAATTTTGTCAGGGTACTTTCTCTGAAATGGAGGATGCAAAAGACGGAGGGATATATGAAATGATTGATTATTTCTCATCAAGGAAAAAAATTATTTATGTTCATTTTAGAAATGTTTCTGGGACTGTACCGAAATTTAATGAAGAATTTATCAACTCAGGTTATGTTGACATGCACAAGGCCATGAATATTTATCTAAAAAATGGATTTGATTCTTTTTTTATTGATGATCATGTTCCTCAGACTAATCATGATACAGAATGGGGTCATGCAGGAAGAGCTTTTGCAAATGGATATATTCAAGCATTGATAGAATCAACTCTTAAACAGAAAAAATTTGATGAATAAAAAAGTAATATTTATAACTGAAGCAGCAGGTGCAATGGGTTCATCTCAAGCACAGATATTTTCGAAACATGGATATAAAATATTTCTTACTGATATTGATAAAAAAAAACTTATGAGTTTAGAAAAAAAACTTAAAATTCAAAATTCAGATGTATCTTTTTCATTGCTAGACGTTAGGTCTGAACCATCTTGGAAAAATAGTGTTTCAAAATGTATAAAAGAATTTGGTCAAATTGATATTTTATGTAATAACGCTGGAGCTAACTACAGAACAGGCTTTGATGATCAGACTCTGGAAATGTGGAACAATATTATAAATATTGGCCTTACAGGATCATTTTTAGGAATTAAGTCAACGGTAGATTTTATGAAGAAAAAAGGCGGGGTGATAATAAATTTAGGGTCATTAGCTACACTAAAAAGCAGTGAATCATCCCCAGGTTATTCATCTCAAAAAATGGGATTAATTGGACTAACAAAGTCTACAGCTTTAGCATATGCAAAATATGGGATACGATGCAATGTTGTTTCTCCTGGACATGTTGATACTCCCTTTATTCGTTCTGATAAAACTTACAGCCCGAATGATTGGTCTACAAGTATAGATAATCCTGAAAACTATAATAAAAGGTTAAGTAATATACCTCTAGGAAGATTTCTAAATCCAGATGATATAGCTAAAACAGTCTTTTTTCTATGTTCTGATCAGGCAGAAATGATAACAGGTGAAAATTTTGTTATTGACGGAGGTTCATCTTTGGTTTAGTTATTTTTTTTTCTGAAGAAAAAATTATAAATAAACAAGCAAGTAAGGCTACAATTCCAAACATTGGAAAACTAAGTTGATAAGATCCTGTAAAATCGTATATTAATCCTGCAGAAATTCCACCAACTGCTTGCCCTGCACTTACAAATGGTTCTGAGTAACCTCTTATTGAACCGATATTATCCTTTCCGAAAATATCTGCTAAAACTACAGGAGGTATTACCAATAATCCTCCTAATGACATTCCAAATATAAATCCAACAAAATATGCCACAATTATATTATTTATAACAAGGAAAAGTAATGCTGATAATCCTAACCACACGCAACCCCAAAAATATACCTTTTTAGATGAAAATTTATCTGTCGCCCATCCGGTAACAACGCTACCTACTCCAGTACCTAAAGCCATGATTGTCAATGCAGATGCCGCAAAAAGTGGATTTATTCCTTTATCAATTAGATATGCTGCCTGATGTATATTTACACCTGTATGAATAAAATAAGTCAGAAAACCAACCATTGACAACATCCAAAATGCTTTAGATTTTAGTGCTTCATTTAGCGAGATAGATGAAGAAGACCTATCACTATTTCCTGAATCTTTTTCGAATTTGAGATAACTGTTGCTTTTTGGTTTTATTTCGTCAGGATCATCAACCATTGTAAAAAAAACTAAAGGTAGTGAAATTAACCAAACAGTTACTCCAATAAAGATCCAACTCATTCTCCAAGAATCAGGATTTCCGCCATCAAGATCTATTACTAATTGCGCAAATAAAGGAAATAAGCCCATTCCTAAAGAGTGAGATAAGCCTAAAACTCCAGTAGCCTTACCTCTACTATTTATGAACCATTTTGCTACTATTGTTGCAGCACCAATTTGAACTGGAGAACTAAAAATAATCCTACCTATTCCAAATAGGATATAAAATGTAACAGGATTAAATGTTTTACTTAATAATAATGATGACAGTCCTAATAATAAAACTGAAAAGAATAATGTTTTTTTTGAACCATATTTTTGAATTAAGTATCCAGACAAAGGAGAAATAAAAACAGATAATAATCCAGCTAAAGAGGAAGCTCCAACTATTAATGTTCGTGACCAACCTAAATCTTCACTCATAGGATATACAAAAACAGCAATAGTTAAGGTTGCAGCAGCATTTCTGACAAACATTGTTGAACCTGATCCAGCAACAATAATCCATCCATAGTAAAAGTTAGTATTTTTTTCTATGAATTTCGCTAATTGGTTCATTCTAGCTATTTATTTAATCTAATAATAGAATGTAACATTAAATTTATTATTCGTTTAGCACTTAGGAGAGAGAATGTCTGTAAATTTTGATAAAAAGAAATATTTAAAGTCATTAAGAATTTCTGAAGGGGAGAGAGGTTATTTTGACATTAAATCTTTGACAAAAGATAGTAATATTGACATTAATAAAATACCTTTTTCAATAAGAGTGCTGATAGAAAATGTCTTAAGATCTTACCATAATGATGTATCAAATCTTGAACACATAAATAACTTAGTTCAATGGAATAAAGATACAGTCCCAGATAAAGAGTTCCCATACATGCCAGGAAGAGTAGTACTTCAAGATTTTACAGGAGTTCCAGTTGTTGTAGATTTAGCTGCTATGAGGGATGCTGTAACGACACTAGGAGTAGATCCATCAATAATTAATCCAATAGTAAGGTCTGATTTAGTCATAGATCACTCTGTGCAAGTTGACTCTTTTGCTCAGAACTCTTCACTTTCTCAAAATATATCAAGAGAATTTGAGAGAAATCAAGAGAGATATAAATTATTAAAGTGGGCTCAAAATGCTTTTTCAAACTTTTTAGTTGTTCCTCCAGGAACAGGTATAGTACATCAGGTTAATTTAGAAAACTTAGCTGAGGTAATACTCAGTTCTGATGAAAATAATCTTATATTTCCTGATACTTGTGTAGGAACTGATTCACATACGACAATGATAAATGGAGTTGGAGTGCTAGGTTGGGGAGTAGGAGGTATAGAAGCAGAAGCTGTTATGCTAGGACAACCATATTACATGCAAGTGCCAGAAGTTGTAGGAGTTAATTTACATGGAAATATTAGAGAAGGAACCACTGCAACTGATGTTGTACTTGGAATAGTAGAAAAATTAAGAGAAGTAGGTGTTGTCGAAAAGTTTGTAGAGTTTTTTGGATCAGGACTGAAAAATCTATCATTAACAGATAGAGCAACTATATCAAATATGGCTCCAGAGTATGGAGCAACCTGTGGCTTTTTCCCTGTAGATGAGAGAACAATGGATTATCTAACTCTTACTGGAAGAGATAATAAACTAGTTGATAGAGTAGAAAACTATACTCAAAATAATAGTCTTTTTTATGAAGGAATTGAACCAGAATTCACTAAGATTTTAGATTTTGATTTGTCCTCTGTTCAACCTTCACTTGCGGGTCCAAAAAGGCCTCAGGATAGACTAGCCTTATCTGATGTAAAATCAAATTTTCATTCTAGTTTTGATATAAATGAATCGGATATAAATAATGATGAACTTGACGATGGTTCTGTAGTAATAGCTGCTATTACTAGTTGTACAAATACCTCTAATCCGAACGTAATGATGGGAGCTGGAATAATTGCAAAAAATGCATCTGAAAAAGGTATTAAGCCGAAAAGTTGGGTAAAAACCTCCTTAGCTCCAGGTTCAAAAGTTGTTAGTAAATATCTTGAATCTGCAGGATTAGATAAATACCTAGATGATATAGGTTTTCAAACAGTAGGATATGGATGTACAACATGTATAGGTAACTCAGGTCCTTTACCTACAGAAATTGCAGAGGAGGTTGATCATAATGAACTGTCTGTAGCAGCAGTGCTTTCAGGTAATAGAAACTTTGAAGGAAGGGTTCATCCTCAAGTAAAAGCTAATTATTTAGCTTCCCCTATGCTAGTTGTTTTATATGCTCTTGCAGGAACGGTAAATATTGATTTTTCTGTAGACCCTATTTCAAATGATAAGAATGGAAATCCTGTTTTTCTTAAAGATTTGTGGCCATCAGCTAATGATATTGAGAGTATGATTGACTCTTCACTAAATTCAAAAATGTTTATTGATGAATATAAATCTGTATTTGAAGGTCCAAAAGAATGGAAAGAACTCTCATCAACTAAATCAAATCAATTTAGGTGGGATGATAATTCAACTTATATACAAAAACCTCCATACTTTGAAAATTTTGACTTGAATTTACCAAAAAAACAAAAGATTAATGATGCAAGATGCCTAGTTGTATTAGGAAATTCTGTAACAACAGATCATATTTCTCCCGCAGGTTCTATTCCTCAATCAGCTCCGTCAGGACAATTGCTTATTTCTAGTGATGTTCCAAGATTTGAATTCAATTCATATGGATCTAGAAGAGGTAATCATAATATTATGGTA
>JAZANE010000164.1:0-6213 GCA_036228785.1 Chloroflexota bacterium | reverse complement strand
TCTAAATCTCAAATTTTAGCAATAATCAAAGATAATAAAATTCAAGAAAAAACAAGTGGAGCAGGAGAATTTGAAATTATCACGGATAAAACACCATTTTATGCAGAGAAAGGTGGACAGGTAGGAGATACAGGGGAAGCAATTTCTGATAATGGAGAAATTGAAATACTTGACACTAAATCACCATATGGAGGAATTTTTATTCATAAGGCTAGAATAAAGTCTGGCGAAATATCAACAAATTCTCAAATTACATTGAATGTAGATAAAAGCAGACGAGAGAAAATTAAAAGAAACCATACAGCTACTCATTTACTCCATGCTGCTCTAAGAGAAATAATTGGAATTCATGTTCGTCAGTCTGGGTCTTTAGTTCATCCTGATTACCTAAGGTTTGACTTTACTAATCTTGAATCTCTAACTAATTCTATGATCAAAAAAATAGAAGACAAAGTTAATGAATATATAAGAAATAACTTAGAAGTAGAAGTTTGTCATACTACATACAATAAAGCTATTGAAGATGGTGCTCTAGCATTTTTTGATGATAAATATGAACTTGATGTCAGAACAATTAAAATTGATGCCCCCTGGAGTTTTGAACTTTGTGGAGGAACTCATATGAATAGGACTGGAGGAATTGGTCTATTTAAGATTATTTCAGAAAGTGGGATTGGTTCAGGAAATAGAAGAATATTTGCTTCAACAGGAGTTGGTACAGAAGATTTAGTAGAAAAAAATCAAATTATAATCAATGAAATAATGAAAACTCTTAGTTCAAATAGCGATGATATTGTGGAGAAATTCAATTCTTTATATCAACTTTCAAAAGATCAACAAAAAGAAATTGAAAATCTTCAAACACAAATTACAAACATATCAATGGGTACTAATGACGATTCGATAAATGATTTTTTTGAAATTGATTCTGTAAAATTATCTTGCTCTAAAGTAGTTGCTTCCAATATAGGTGTTCTAAGAAAAGCTGGAGATGCTCAAAGAAGTAAACTAGGTAAGGGAGTTGCTATTGTAGGGTCTGTCATTGATGACAAAGGTGTAATAGTAATTATGTCTACGGATGAAGTAAAGTTTGATGCAAATGAAATTGCAAAGATTATCGCAAATGAAACTAATAGTGGTGGCGGTGGAAATAAATTTTCAGCTCAAGTTGGAATCAAAGATATTAATAGCTTCGAAAATTTTCTTCAAAATTCTAAATCTATACTAGAGAGTAAATTAAAATGACAACACTTTGTTTAGATATTGGAGATGTAAGAACAGGCGTAGCAATATCAAACGAGGTTTCATCTATTTGCAGTCCATTAGATTATATTAAATCAGATGATAACTTAGTTCCAAAAATATCAGAACTAATAAATGATCATAGTATAGATACTCTTGTAATTGGTCTTCCAAAGTTACTGAATGGAAGAGAAGGAGAAAGAGCAAAATACTCTAGAAAAATCAAGAAGGAACTAGTAAATATATATGAATCCTTAAATATAATTCTTTGGGATGAAAGACTCACAACAAAACAAGCAGAAAAATACTTACGAGAAACTACCAAAAAAAAAGATAAAATCAAAAAAAATATTGATTCTTTATCTGCAGTATTAATTTTAGAAAATTACTTAGTATCTAGGAAGGCATGATGAAAGAAGTTGGAATACTTGGATATCCACTAGGTCATACATTATCACCAGTAATTCATGAAGCAGGATATAAAGAATTAAAATTGGACATCAAGTTTAATATCTGGGAAGTTGAACCAGAAAAGCTAGAAAACAAAGTTTTGGAACTAAGGGAAAATAACATATTAGGATCTTGTGTAACACTTCCCCACAAAAAATCAGTTATAAGCTTCATAGATGAATTAGATGAATCAGCAGAAGAAATGGATGCTGTAAATTGGATTGTCAATAATAATGGCAGATTAGTTGGTTACAATACAGATTGGATAGGTTTTACCGAAAGTCTAAAATTTTATGAAAAAAAAATACAAGATAAAAATTGTTTAATCTTAGGTGCAGGAGGATCTGCTAAAGCAATTTGTATGGCGTTAATTAAAGGGAACGCAAAAACTATTGATGTTTATAATCGCACAGTTGAAAACACTAAAAAATTTTTAGAAAACTTCGATAAGCAAAGATTAAGTATTGGTATCCTAAATTCAAATCAAATTAACAACCCAAATTTTATAAATTCTTATGATTTAGTAATAAATACAACATCAGTAGGAATGAGTGGAGGTCCAGCTCCCAACATTAGTCCCATAAATACTGATAACATAAATAGAAGAGCTCTTTGCTATGATCTAGTTTATTCTCCTGAAATAACTCCATTTATACAAAGTGCAAAAAATAATAATATAGAAACTATAGGCGGACTTGCAATGCTTGTTTTTCAAGCAATTAAGGGTTTTGAACTAGTCACTAAACAAAAAGCTCCGATAAAAAAAATGCTTGAGGCAGTAGGCATAAAAAAATAAACATTGAGGAAAAAAATGGGAAAATTCAGGTTCTTAACAGCGGGAGAATCACATGGAAAAGGATTAAGTGTAATTCTTGAAGGCATACCTTCAAACCTATCAATTAGTGAAGACTTCATAGAAAAAGATATGTCAAGAAGACAAAAAGGATATGGTTCTGGTGGAAGAATGAAGATTGAAAAAGATCGAGCAGAAATTTTATCCGGTGTAAGGCATGGTAAAACATTAGGCTCACCCATATCTCTTTGGATTGAAAATAAAGATTGGGCTAACTGGACTACCCCTATGTCTATTACTCCCGTTGATGTAAATGAAGATATAAAGAAACAAACAAAAATTGTTCCTGGTCATGCTGACTTCCCTGGTACATTAAAATTCAACCATAAAGATGTCAGAAATGTACTAGAAAGAGCAAGTGCTAGAGAAACAGCAGCAAGAGTCGCTGCTGCTTCAGTTTGTAAGAAATTTCTAAATGAAATTGGTATAGAAATAAAATCTAGGGCGAAATCTGTTGGCTGGGAAAAATCTGAAATTGAAAATATAGATGAAATAGATTGGGATTTTGTAGAAAGTTCAGAAGTTAGGGCTTCAAATGCTAATGAAGATATTAACTTCAAAAAAGTTATAGATAAAGTAAAAAAAGAAAGAACAACAATTGGAGGTATATTTCAAGTAATAGCATTCAATGTTCCTTTAGGGCTTGGAAGTCATACTCATTGGGATAATAAATTAGATGGTAAAATTGCTCAATCTATGGTTTCAATAAACGCAGTAAAAGGAGTTGAGATAGGAAATGGTTTTGAAAATACTGAAAGATGGGGCAGAGAAGTCCAAGATGTTATTGAACCAAATAGTTCCGATGTAAGAAATTTTTCTCAAATTTCCAATAACTCTGGAGGAATAGAAGGTGGGATGTCTAATGGAAATGACATTATTGTAAATGTTGCTATAAAACCAATAGCTACTATGACCAGCCCCTTACCATCAGTAGATATAATGACTGGGGAAGTAGTAGAAGCTGCTTATAATAGATCAGACATCTGCCAAGTTAGCAGAGCTTGTCCTGTAGGAGAAGCAATGCTCGCATTAACTTTAACCGAAGCTGTTCTAGAAAAATTTGGAGGAGATAGTCTCCAGGAAATAAAAAGAAATTATACGTCATACATTAAGACATTTAAAGAATATGGCAAATAATATATTTCTAATTGGTTTTTCAGGTTCTGGTAAAAGTAGTGTTGGAAAAAAACTCGCAAAAAACTTAAATTATAATTTCTTAGATACCGATAGAATCATAGAAAAAACAACTTCATTATCCATTGATGAAACTATCAATACAAAAGGTGAAAAAGAGTTTAGAAATATTGAAACACAAGTTTTATCAAAAATTGATTTCTCTCAAAATAATGTAATTTCTACAGGTGGGGGACTACCAACTGAAAAAGACAATATAAGAATTATGAAAAATAATGGATCAATTATATGGTTAAAAGCATCTATTGATTCTATCTATGATAGATTAAAGAATTCTAAAGAGATCAGACCTCTAATTGGAAATCATATAGAGAAAGAAAATATAGAAAGTTTATATAATTCAAGACAGTCAGTTTATAATATAGCTGACGTTAGCATAGATACTGATAATAAAAATTTAGATGAAATAACAAAAGAGTTAATAAATAAAAATGAACGATAAATTTTTAGCCGCAAAAGTAAATACATCACAAGGAGATTACAGAGTAATTGTAGGCAAATCTATACTTGATACACTTGGCCCAGAACTTGAAAATGCTAATTTAAAGAACAAAAGATGTTTTCTCATATCTGACAAATCTATGTTTCCAAAAAAAACTAAACAATTACACGAATCTCTCGAATCACAAGGATTTATAACAAACTCTTTTTCTATAGAATTCTCAGAAGAACTTAAGAGTTTAGAAACTGTTACAAAAATATATAATTGGCTCGCAGATATGAAAGCTGAAAGAAAGGATTTCATTATTTCACTTGGAGGAGGTGTTGCGGGAGATATTATAGGATTTGTAGCTTCAACTTATCTAAGAGGAATGCCTTTTGTCCAAATTCCAACCACTCTAGCAGCTATGACAGATGCAGCTATTGGTGGAAAAGTTGCATACAATTTACCTGTAGGAAAAAATCTTGTTGGTGCTTTTTATCAACCAAAATTAGTATTTGAGGATTTAGATTTTCTTGATAGCCTGCCAGAAAGAGAAAAAACAAGTGGTTGGGCTGAAGCTATTAAGCATTCTTTGATACTAGATCAAGATCTTTTTGAAGAATTCTATAAAAATCATGATCAAATATATAAATTAGATAATGAATATTCAGCAGAGATACTAAAAAGATCGGTTGCAATTAAAGCTAAAATTGTTTCAAATGATGAATTTGAAACAGGAGATGAGAGAATTAAGCTTAATTATGGACATACTGTTGGTCATGCAATAGAAAAAATTAGTAATTACAGTGAATATCTTCATGGAGAAGCAGTAAGTATTGGAATGATGGTAGCTGCAAACATTTCTCTAAGAATGGGATTTATAAATAAAGATTTAGTAAATAGACAAGAAGAAATCTTAAAAAGCTATAACTTACCTGTAAAGCTCAGTGGAATAGCCTTAGAAGACATTTTAGAAGCAGTCAAGATGGACAAGAAAAATGTTGGAGGTAGAGTAAAATGGGTTCTTTTAGAATCACTAGGAAAAGCTACAATATCTCAAGAAGTTTCTGAAGATATAATATCCGAGTCGATTTTAGAGGTAATGAATTAGCCTCCAGCTACTGCAGGTACAATAGCTATTTCGTCACTTTCAGACACTTCTGTGTTCAATGAATCTAAATATCTAATATCTTCACCATTTATATATATATTCACAAAATGTTTGAGTGAATTATTTTCCATTATCTTTTCACTAACACCAGGAAATTTCTGATTAAGATTTTCTATTATATTAATAATTTTTTCACCTTCAATTTCTACTGAAGTCTGATTATCAGTTAGAGATCTAAGTGGGGTTGGTATTTTTACTTTAGCCATAATATAAAATTTTATTACTTGTAATTGAGAATAATTATAATATTATAACTGAAAAAAATCATGGAAAGCATTAGTTTATGAAGCTAGAAACTACTAAAGGCTCTATAAGTGTTTTAGGAGCCCTAAATATGGATTTGATTATGAACCTGGAAAGACCTGCTAAACCAGGTGAGACTGTAGTAGGTGATAAGTACTATACAGCTCCTGGAGGAAAAGGTGGAAATCAAGCAGTCGCTGCAGCTAGAGTATCTAATACAGAATCTGTTAATTTTTATGGCTTTACTGGAAATGATAATTATGGATCAGAGTTGATAAATTACCTAGATAATGAAGGAATATTAACTAATGAAATTAAAATTGATTCAAAATTACACTCAGGAATTGCTATTATATTCACAACCCACGATGGAGAAAATCATGTTAATGCTGTATACGGAGCAAATGAAAAAAAAGATTTAAGTCTTGTTGAAGCATTTAAGAATAATATTGATCAATCAAAAATACTCATTACGCAAAATGAACTTGACGATGAAATAACTCGAGCGTGTATGGAATTAGCAAATGAAAAAGGGATTCCGGTAATTTTAGATCCAGCTCCTTACAGACAAAATCTTAAAATGGATTATTATAAAATGGCTGATATCATCACTCCTAATGAAACTGAAGCAGAGTA
>JAZANE010000163.1:0-3568 GCA_036228785.1 Chloroflexota bacterium | reverse complement strand
TTAGAGTTTTATCGAGTTGGATTCCAAATTCACGAGAATATCAAATTGTGCAAATTTTAATAGTTATTACTGAACCATTACTAGGAAGATTAAGAAAAGTTATGCCTCAAGCTGGAGGATTTGATTTATCACCAATAGCTGCTATTTTTTTACTTGAAGCATTGGGTTCTGTTATAAGATCTTTTTAATTTAATATTTCTGAAGCACTTAAATTAATCTTATTCCCATTACTATCTTCTACTTTAAGCGTTCCATCTTTGTTTAAATTAATTATTTTGTAAAAATTATTTGAATGATTTTTTTTATTGAGATAGTTAGTTCTAAATGAAACTTTTTTTTCTAGCCCATAAAGACTTTTTGAAATATTTTTTATATCAATTTTATTATTGATTAGCTCAGAGTAAAAAAAACTAAACTTAGAAAGATACATTTCTATCACAGTCAATACATCAAATTTTTTCCCCATAAGTTCCATCAAACTTACTGAAGGATAAATAAAATTATTAATTGCTTGATGATTTGAATTTATATTTATACCAATACCAACTATAGATTTAATTTGATTACCCTGAATGACATTTTCTATAAGAGTTCCTGATATTTTTTGTCCATTTACTAAAACATCATTTGGCCACTTTATATTTATCTTTTGATCACTTAATACATTTTTAAGCATAGTTAAAACTGAATAAGCACTAATAATAGACAATAGATTAACCTTTGATTTATCTATGTCTAAAATAATTGAAAATAAAGCATCATTAACTTCTGAAATACAATCTCTTTTGTTACTGCCTCTACCTTCTGTTTGATATTTTGCAACAATTACTGTTCCGTTGGATACACCATTATTTATCAATTCTTTTGATTTATCCATTGTTGAGGATAATTTATCAAAAATATAAATCTTATTACCAATGATATTTTTTTTCATAAATTAATAATAATTGATTTACCGGTTAAAGCTCGTATAAAAATACAAAGGCTTAATACAAACCTTTAATGTAGGATTTTAATAAGTTTGATCTATAAGTATTTTTTACTAAAAATACAATCTAATCACATTTTGAAAGGTAATTTTATGTATTGGTGTTCAGCGGTTTCTAATTCTCCTTCATTAGAACTAGCGATAGAAGATGTAACAAAGGAAATATTAAGAAAACTTGACGGAAAAAGCCCTGATTTAGGATTTGTTTTCATATCTTCACATCATTCTTCTGAGTTTGAATCTATAAATGAAAAGATTAAAACAAAAATTCCTTTCAAAACGATTATTGGATGTTCTGCTTCAGGAGTAATTGGAGAAGGAAAAGAATTTGAATACTTACCTGGAATATCACTATCCGCAGGGTCACTACCATATGTTAATTTTACACCATTTCATTTTACTCAAAATGAACTTCCCAATCCTGATCAATCTCCAGAAAGTTGGAAAGAAATTACAAACACAAATGAAGAGAATCCAAAAACCATAGTTTTATTCTCTGATCCTTTCTCTGTCAGAACAGAGTATATTTTAGACGGTTTAGACTTTGCATATCCCAATACTAAAATTATTGGTGCTCTTGCATCAGGAGGTAGTAAACCAGGACAAAATGCGTTGTTTATAGACAATTCAACCTACTTTGATGGTTGTGTGGGATTATTGATTTCTGGTAACTTTGAGTTGGATGTGCTTGTTGCACAAAGCTGTAGACCTATAGGTGAGCCTATGATAGTTAGTAGGGCAAATAATAATGTTATAAATGAATTGGATAATGATCTTCCTATAGTAGCTATCAAAAATCTATATGACAATTTACCTGAAGACGAAAAATATGTGATGAATAATGCACTTCAGATAGGTATACTAATGGATAGATTAGGAAATATAGAAGATGAAATAACCTATATGATCAGAAATATATCTTCCATTGATAAGGAGACAGGCTCTATAACAATAGGTGAGTCTATTACTGAAGGACAAATTGTTCAATTTCATCTTAGAGATTCAGGTGCAGCTCAGGAAGAATTAAAAAAAATGCTTTCTGAATATGAAAGTAAAAATGGTGAAATTATTAAATCTACACTTATGTTTTCTAGTGTAGGAAGAGGAAAGTATCTACTAGGGGAATCTCATCATGATATTAATCTCTATAAAAACATTATTGACGATAAATCGCCAATAACAGGATTCTTCTCTAATGGAGAAATAAGTCCCGTAGGAGATAGAACATATTTACATGGATATACATCATCTTTCGCAATATTTAAAGAAAGTAAATAAATCATATATCTAAGTTAAGAATATTATTCCATGAATTCATATAATTTGGAGATAGCTTTTTTTTACTAATCTTAGATTTGTCATTTATATTTTGAGAAGAAAAAATAATTTTATTATTACCAAACTTGTCATTTAAGTAATCAATTTTATCCATTAGTGAATCATTTTTTTTATCATTATTTATCATAAACGAAGATTGATATTCATCTACAGGTGATAATTCATTGAGAATAACTCCTGCTTTTTTATAGCTTAATCCATCTTTGAATATATTTCTTAATAAAATGAGAGAATATTTTATTACCTCAATATAATTGTTTGTTGAAACAAAAAAATCATATGACATAGTTCCAAAATATTTTGAATGATGCGATTTTTTGAATCTGTTTGTTAATATAAAAACTTGTAGTTGTTTTACTCTTTTATTTTCTTTTCTTAATTTTTTACATGCTAAAAAGGCAAAGTCACTAACATATTTTTCTAACTGTTGATAATTATCTATATCATTCCTAAAAGATCTTGAAACTCTTATACTTTTTTTGGGCTTAAAGCATGAAGATACTTTGTGACACTTAATTCCATGAAGTTCGTCTCTAGTTCTAAGTACATTGATATTAAGTTTATTAAGTATCCAATTTCTATCCACATTCATAAAACTTTCAGCAGTTGATATACCATTATTAATCATAAATTTGGAGTATTGATTACCTAACCCCCATACATCTTTGATTGGGGTACGTGACAAAATCTTTTTAGCAGTCCAATTATTTTCAATAAGAAAACAGTTATCCAAAGATTTTTTTGCTATATTTCCGGCAATTTTAGATAAAGTTTTAGTTTCAGCTATGCCTACTGATACAGGAATTCCTGTTGTTTTTTTTATATTTTTTACTATGCTTAGACCTATATTTTTATAGTCTTCACTATTTATCTCTAAAAAGGCTTCATCAATAGAATATACCTCTAGATTATTAGAGAATATTTTCAATTGATTCATAATTCTATTAGAAACTTCTCCATATAATTCGAAATTTGATGAAAACACATGAACGTTATTATTCTTAATTATTTCTTTTGCCTTGAAAACAGGCTGCCCCATTTTCAAACCTAGTTGTTTAGCCTCGCTACTTCTTGAAATAATACAACCATCATTATTTGATAAAACTATTACTGGAGACAAGAGTAATTCTGGTCGAAACAATCTTTCACATGAAACATAGAAATTATTACAATCAACTAAAAAAATCATATGAACTTCTTAATTGATGCAACAACTACTCCTAAAATACGAAAATCATTATA
>JAZANE010000162.1:0-4687 GCA_036228785.1 Chloroflexota bacterium | reverse complement strand
ATCTAATTTTTCGGAGCCCTTGAATAATCTAGAAACTATTATTGATAAAGTCTTAGAAATAAATCCAGACATAGTTGTAGTAGGTCCAGAAGAACCTCTTAGTAAAGGTATAACAAATATATTAAATGAAAAAAATATTAAAGTATTTGGGCCTTCTAAAGAAGCTGCAAGAATTGAATCATCAAAAATCTTTTCTAAAAAACTAATGCTAGATAATAATATTCCTACAGCATATGCAGAATTTTTTTCAGACTTTGATAAAGCAAAAGAATATTCAGAAAAGAAAGGCTTTCAAAATATTGTAATCAAAGCTGATGGACTAGCAGCAGGTAAAGGAGTCTTTTTACCTGATTCTAATGATGAAATGATAGAAATATTAAAAGACTTGTTAAGAAAAAATAAACTTGGAGAATCAGGAAAATCTATCCTAATTGAAGATAGGATTTTTGGAAAAGAAGTTAGTGTTTTTTGCTTTACTGATGGAAAAAACTATTCCAAACCTGTAGCCATTTGTGATTATAAGAGAGTTTTTGATGATGATTTAGGATCTAATACAGGCGGAATGGGATGCTACTCCCCTCCTGAATTTTGGTCTAAAGATCTCGAAAAAAATATCCTCGAAAAGATAGTAGATCCAACTATAAAATCTATGAATGATATTAAATCATCTTTCAAAGGGATTCTATATACAGGAATAATGATCACAGAATCAGGACCAAAAGTTATAGAATATAATTGTCGATTTGGGGATCCAGAATGTGAACTAATAATGCCAATGTATGATGGAAATATTATTGATGTTTTTTTTGAAGTTGCAGAATCAAGATTAAATAAAAATACAGTCAAGTGGAAAAATCAAAAAGGAGTTTGTGTAGTAGTTTGTTCAGGTGGTTATCCAGAAAAATATCAATCAGGATTTGAAATCAATGGCTTAGAACAAATTGATAATGAGGTTATTTGTTTTCACTCAGGGACAAAAATATCAGATCATAAGCTTCTAACAAATGGAGGTAGAGTGTTAGTTTTATCAACTTTAGGTGAATCAATATATCACTCTAGAGAAAAAGTATATAAAGAGCTAAAAAAAGTCTCATTCACAAACTCTTTTTACAGAAAAGATATTGCACTAAGAGCTATTGAAAATGAATAAACCAATACGCATAATAATAGATTTTGATGATACATTGGTAGAATCAAATACTGCTAGAGATGTACTAAGAGAATATGTGTCAAAAGATTATGATGAGATCGCTTATCTATACAAATCCAAAAAAGTAAATTTCAAAAACTATCAAGAACTATCATTCAAGGCTGCTTTAAAGGTAACCACAATTGAAGAAATAAAAAATACTGCAAAAAATAAAAGTAAAATTCGTAAAGGATTTAGTGAACTTGTAGAATTTTCTGTCAATAAAGATATCGAAATAGTAGTACTAAGCTCTGGTCTAAATCAATATATTAAGCCCGTTTTAGAAGATCACCTTAAAAATATAAAAGTTGTAGCTGCAGATATGTTTTTTGATAAAGATAAACACGTATCATTTGACTATTCCAAATCATATGACTATGATTGTTCAAAAGATTGGGGTATCTGCAAGTGTAAAACAGTTAATTCTTTTTCGGGAACTAATCATCTAATTTATATAGGTGATGGAATAACAGCTGATTTATGCGCTTCAATGAATTGCGATGAAATCTTTGCTTTGAATCCGTTATATAATAATCTTTTAGAAAAAAAAATAAGAGTTAATGAATTTAAAGACTTTTTTCAAATAGTAAAACATATTATCGAAATTAAAGGAAATCAAATTGATACCTAGATATTCCAGGGAAAAAATTTCTTACATATGGTCTGATGAAAATATGTATAATACTTGGCTAAAAGTAGAGATAGCGACATGTGAAGCATGGAATGAATTAGGAATTATACCCGACAAAGATTTAGAAAAAATAAAGCTTGTAAAATTTGATATGAAAAAATACGATAAGTATTTTGATGAAACTAAGCATGATATAGTTTCATTTGTCAGGTCGATTTCTGAAAATTTAGGAGAAGAGTCTAGATGGATTCATCACGGTATCACCTCAAATGATGTAAAAGATACTGCCTTGAGTTTACAACTCATAGAATCAATAGATCATATTGATACAGAAATCAATAAATTGATGGAATCTATAAAGATTAAAGCAATAAATGAAATATCGACTCCCATAATGGGAAGATCTCACGGAATGCATGCTGAACCTATGAGTTTTGGTGCGAAGCTAGGTATTTTTTGGGATGAATTATCAAGGCATTCTGAAAGATTTAATCAATCTAAAAAAAGAGCATCAATTTGTATGATTTCTGGACCAGTTGGATCATATGCAACTGTGTCACCAAAATTAGAAAAAATCATCTCTAAAAAGCTTGGTTTAAATCCTGGAATTATAACTAATCAAATAATTCAAAGAGATATCCACGCAGAATACTGTCAAAATTTAGCCTTATTAGCTAGTACCCTAGAAAAACTAGCTATCGAAATAAGACATCTTCAAAGAAGTGAAGTTGATGAAGCCCGAGAGCCTTTTGGTAAAGAAGGATTTGTGACTAAAGGTTCTTCGTCAATGCCACATAAAAGAAATCCTGAACTATCTGAGAGAATCTGTGGTTTAGCTAGAGTTATAAGGTCAAATAGTTCAACTGCGCTACAAAATGTCCCTCTTTGGCATGAAAGAGATATTTCACATTCTTCAGCAGAAAGAGTTATATTACCAGATTCATCAATTGCAACTGATTATATCCTTTTCCTTGCCGATCAAATTATTAGTGGATTAGAAATAAATAGAGATAATATGCTAAGAAATCTTGATAATTCAAAAGGATTGATTTTTTCTCCTAGAATAATGCTAAAGCTTGTTGAATCAGGGATTGATAAAAACGAAGCGTATGATCTTGTTCAGAATATGTCTATGGAAGTTTTAGAAAACAAAAAAAACTTAAAAGATCTTTGCATTCAAAATAAAGTTATATCATCACTAATTTCTGAAAAAGAGATCTCAGAGATTTTTGATTATGACTTTTACCTAAGATTTACTAAAGAACAATTTAGGAGTCTAGGATGGGAAATAAACTAAGAAATACTAACCTTAATAACAAAATTCATTCTGGAAAAGTTAGAGATATATATTCGCTGGATGACAATCTATTACTATTCGTTGCAACAGACAGGATCTCTGCTTTTGATGTAATAATGAATGAGGTTGTTCCATCTAAAGGAATAATACTAAATAATTTGAGTGCATTTTGGTTCAATCAATTAGAAAATACAAAAACACATTTTGTATCAAAGGGAGAGAATTTTGATTTTTCAAAATACACAAACTTTCAGAATTTAGATAAGAAAATATTACAAAGATCAACGGTAGTAAAAAAAGCAAAAAGAATAGATATGGAATGTGTTGTCAGAGGATATATTACTGGGAGCGCATGGGTTGAGTATAAAAATAAAGGTACTATTAATGAAATGTTATTACCACAAGGAATATTAGAAGCACAAAGATTTGAAAAACCTATTTTTACTCCTTCAACTAAGGCTTCAGAAGGACATGATGAGCCTCTTTCATATAATGCAGGTAAAAAATTAATTGGAGATAAACTCTATGAACAGTTAGAAGAAATATCTATAGATTTATACATCAAAGCTCATGATTTCTGTGAAAATAAAGGAATAATACTAGCAGATACAAAATTTGAATTTGGAATAATTGATGATGAAATTATTTTGATAGATGAAGTTCTCACTCCTGATTCAAGCAGATTTTGGAAAA
This sequence comes from Chloroflexota bacterium, assembly GCA_036228785.1. Lineage (GTDB taxonomy): Bacteria > Chloroflexota > Dehalococcoidia > Lucifugimonadales > Lucifugimonadaceae > TMED-70. The sequence continues at coordinate 877 of JAZANE010000162.1, read as the reverse complement.
AAGATGATTATTCAGAGGGAAATTCACCTAATCCTTACGACAAACAATTTCTTCGCGACTGGCTAAATAAACAAGATTGGAATAAAACCCCTCCCCCACCTGCTATACCCAATGAAGTAATAAAAAATACTTTAGATAGGTATTTAGAGATTTATGAATTACTAACAAATGATAAATTAAATATATAGTCATAATTAAGGACGAAGAAATAGTTATTAAGAGACCTGATCATCGTAAGGGAATGAGTAAAACTCAAATATCTAACGAGAGAAGAGATAAAAATAAAGAAAAAAAGAGAAGAAAAAGATTCTTTTTATATTTTTTTGGCAGCCTAATAGCATTGGTATTTATTTTAGGATTAACTATTAGTCCTGCCTTAGGAGTTGGAAGCTCCAGCGACAAAATCAAGGGTAAAGGGGTTAATTTAGAAGGTCCAGTTGCTACTGACCCTGAAGATAAAAGAAAAGAGGTTGGGATAGGAGAACCTCACAATGGATATTCACTATCTCCTCCAACATCTGGGGCATACTGGATAGATACAGATAGACCTGTGCCAGGTGTAGGAGTAACTTCACCAGCTCCATGGGGAAAGTATGATTCACAACTACCCAATGAAATCTTAGTAGCAAATTTACTTCATGGAGGAATAGGAATACATTATGATTGTTCTAGGATTGATGCAGAAGCATCTACAGTCAAATCAGGGGGAATAATTTGTGAAAACTTGAAGACAGATTTAGAAAATCTTATGCCAACTAGTTATTATCAATTTATAATGTCACCATATAGTAGTTTTGATGAGTATCCAATAATGATTACGGGTTGGAGACATCATCTAAAACTGATGGAATTCGACGAAAAACAAATCTCAGAATTT
>JAZANE010000161.1:0-2709 GCA_036228785.1 Chloroflexota bacterium | reverse complement strand
AGTAAAAAGAAAAAAAATTGGTATGATTAATTACAAATATTATAAAAAAGTTTATTAAATGTCAGAAGAATTAAATAAAGAATCAGTTATAGAAGCTTTGAAAGAGGTTTATGACCCAGAAATTCCTGTTAACGTTGTTGATTTAGGGTTAATTTACAATGTAGAAGTTGAGGACAATGAAGTTCATGTTGAAATGACATTGACTGCTCAAGGATGCGGAATGGGACCCTACATTGCTCAACAAGCTGAATGGCGAATAGCCGAAATTGAAGATGTGGAAGATGTTGTTGTTGATCTAGTTTTTGAACCTCCTTGGAATCCCGATCTTATCACCGAAGATGGAAAAAGACTCTTAGGTATTGATTAATGGCAGAACCAAGAAAATTAACACCTGCTGAAGAGGCTAGGCTAGCTCAGGTAAGGGAACAATTCAAACAAAAACAAGCAATTAGTAATTCACTAAACTCAATTAAGTATCGCATTGGAGTTTATTCAGGTAAGGGTGGAGTAGGTAAAACTACCGTTACGACTAATCTGGCATTGATGTTAGCTAAAAGTGGCAAAAAAGTTGCTATTTTAGATTGTGACATAGATTGTCCAAATGTAACTAGAGTCCTAAAGATATCTAATAGACCCGAAGCTGATAATGAAGGTAAAATGATACCTCCTGAAAAATATGGTGTGTCAGTAATGTCAATGGGATTTTTTCAGGAAAATGAAGATGAGGCAATTGTATGGAGAGGTCCAATGATCCATAATGCTATTAATCAATTTATTTCTAAAACTAACTGGGGTGATATCGATTATCTAATTTGTGATCTTCCTCCTGGTACTTCAGATGCTCCTTTAACAGTAATGCAAACACTAAATCTAGATGGCTTTATTATTGTTTCAACCCCACAAGAACTTGCAGCTCTTGATGCAAAAAGATCTATAAATATGATCAAAAAATTAAACCTTAAAGTCTTTGGTGTTGTAGAAAATATGTCTGGTGGAATTTTTGGAAAAGGAGGTGCATCAATGATGGCTGACGAACTAAATTTACCTGTACTTTCTGAAATATCATTGCTCCCTGAATATTCAGATAATAACGATCCAGCAGTACTTAATAACTCTCAGTGTGAACAAGAGTTCTCTAAATTAATGAGTAACCTTGAAGAAATAACTTCAAATTTATAAATTACTGAATAGATTCGAAAAAGTTCCTAAAATCTAGATTGATTTCAGACGGTGAAAGTCTTTCTTTTCCTAATTTTGATTCAGAGACATTTTTATATATTTGTTTAGAACCCTTATGAAATTCTCCTGTAATATTATTCTCAATAAAAGTATTTGAGATCTCTTCCATCTCTCCAATCCATCTATGAGCTTTGCTTGGTATAGACTTCAAGTTTTGAAGGTCATTGAATACTCTTGGTTGAGAAAATTCTAATTCTTTCATTAGTGTGTCAAAATTATCTGTCCTTATCGATAAAGTGATTGCTGCAATCAGCAAAGAACTATATCCTTTGGTAATTGAAGCGTATGCCATCTTCATTGCAGAAGCTGAGCCTATTTTACCCCCCATATCTATTACCCTCATACCTAATCCATCTAAACTAGTCATATAGGTAGAATTTTCACCTGATACATATATTCTAGGAAGATTTTGTTCTTTTGGAGGAGTCCCAATTATTCCACCATCAATAAATTTCACTTTTCCCTTCGAAAGAATATCATTCATTCTCAACACAGTTTCTGGGGATATAGCATTTAAATCAGCAAAATAAATTTCTTTATTTAATTCTTTAGAAATTATTGAAACCTCTTTCGAAAGATTTTCTGCAGCATCAGGAACTAGAATTGAAATAATCAAATCCGAATCTTCTATCGAATCTTTCAGTGTTCCTGAATCTTCTATCCCATATTTCCTAGCTCTTTCAATTGTATTTTTTGAGCGTCCACTTAACGGAGAAATCACTCTAATACCTGATTTTATTATTCTTTCGGCGATTGGAGATCCCATTTCTCCTGGACTCATTAGAGTAATAGAATTCAAATCATTAGTCCTTCTAATTTTTCTTTTATAACTTTTCCTACGATCTTTGACTGGTCTAAAGTCATACCAAAAACGTGAATTTCAATTGTATCTTTACCATCTGGAACTCTTGTCCATATAGATGGTTCAGAGTTTTTCAATACATCCACAAAATCTAAATTATTTGATTTTATTTTTTTTGTATCAATATCAATATTTAATCCAAACGGTTGATGACCAATTATATTATCAATTATCTTGACTTCCAATCCATCAATATCTTTTATGTCATTTACTATATTTAGAGTTTTTGATTCTTCATAAGACAATCTCTCTTCATGGTTTAAGCTCATCCATCTTTTTACAGCAGCATATACGCCTATAATTTCTTGGCGATCAATTTTATGGGGCCTACCAATACCTCTGATTCTTCTACTTTCATAACCAACAAAAGAGTGTCTAGCAATTGTGTCTATAACATCTTTTGTGCCTAATGCTATTCCTGTTGAATGAGGTGCTCCCATGTATTTAGCTGCTATACATTGAAAATCAGCACCCATTTTCACATATTTACCAAAATTTTCCAAAGGATATATTTGACCTGCAGCATCAACAGAAACAGGTTTGTTTTTTGAATGTGTTATTTCAATTACTTCTTCTAAAGATAAAATCTTTTCATCTACTTCATTTTG
>JAZANE010000160.1:0-5490 GCA_036228785.1 Chloroflexota bacterium | reverse complement strand
AAAAACAAAGATTCCTGGGTATCCAAGCCACTCAAATGTGTTAATAACCCACTCAATAATTGTATTTTCCAAACTCAGCAACGCGTTTAAGGCACCTTTTAATTAATAACTAATAAAAAGTATACATAATATTTTCAAAGCCCCTAAAATGATTTAAGCCTTAAATTTTTTTTTGTACAAAAAATATTACTTCTTACATATTTTGCAATTATTATTGAATATTAAATCTTAAATATAATATAATTTTATTAATAATTTTAAACCCTTATTTGAGTTCAAAATAGTGATAGTTTTGAAATAGTTTTGAACAAGTTCAGAACTAGTTTTTAATTAGTTTTGTACTAATTCTTTGTATTATGTTATAATTTATTATATGGCTATAGAAGCAAAAAAAACATCAAAAATGTTAAGTGTGGAAAAGAAGTTTAAGAGAGATCTTGAACGTATAATTCCAGAACTTGTAAATGAAAGAGGCCTGACCGGCGCTGCAAAAGAACTCGGGTTGGGTAAGGCTACTTTGTCTTATTGGATGTTAAAGCTTGGTATTCAATTTAGGAAGGTTGCTCTAGCTCCAGGTGAGACTATTGAAATAAAAAGAATTTCCGATTAATTAGTTATTTTTTTCTCTTTATTTTTTGGTCATGTTCAATTACATTTAAAACAGATAATTAAACCATACCCATACATATCCTAAGTTATGAATAAAAAAATTATAGTTTTCTTGTTTACTGTATTGCTAACCTTTGGAGCAATTTCGTGTAGAGAAGTAACTGAAGCTCCTGCTGATCCTGTAGTTTTTGAACCAACCCCTGCTGCTAAAGAGATGGTAATGGCGGGTGCTGCTCCAGAAATTGAAGTTGTTATTGTTGGAGTTCCAGAATCTGGTTCAGAATGGTTTCTAAATGAAGGTTGTAATGCATGTCATTCTACCGGAGCTGAAAAAATAGTAGGTCCGGGTTTTGCAGGAATTTATGAAAGGGCTGCAAGCCGGGGTTATAGCTCCCCTGATGATTATATTGAAGCTTCAATAAGGTATCCTGGAGAATATATAGTAGAAGGATACTCAAATCTAATGCCAGCAAGCTGGGAAGAGGCTGAGAAGCAAGAAATTGCAGACATTATCGCTTACTTAAAAACTTTGCAATAATTAGTTTCAGGCTATTTATTTGAACAAATTATACCCTAGCAATTAATGCTGCTTGGTATCCTGCTGAAAATCCAGCGTCTATGTTTACTACAGATATTCCTGGAGCACATGAATTAAGCATTGTTAGAAGTGCTGAATAACCATCTGCTCCAGTTCCAAAACCTACGGAAGTAGGAACTGCAATAACTGGCTTATCAACAAGTCCGGCTACAACTGTTGGAAGCGCCCCTTCCATTCCAGCTACCACGACTATACATTTAGATTCTTTGATTTTTTCAACTTTGTTCAATATTCTATGAATTCCAGTAACACCTACATCATTTATTGATTCGACTCTAACTCCCATTAATTTTGCAGTTATTTCTGCTTCTTTAGCTATAGGGATATCAGACGTACCTGCATTTACAACTGAAACTTTACCTTGATATTTTTCGTCTTTTTTTGAACTATAAATCATTTTAGCTTGTTCATCGAATTCTGCTTCTGGAATTATTTTTTTTACCTCATTAAATGTTTCTATATTCGTTCGTGTTATGAGAAATAGATTTGATTTTTTATAAATTTTTTCAGCTATGAGTGCAGATTGTTTTGGAGTTTTTGTTTCTCCAAAAATAACCTCGGGGAAACCAGTTCTTTTTTCTCTATCTAAATCTATCTCAGCAAAGTCTTTAGTATTATCGTTATTTTTTATCATTATTAAAATTAAGAATAAAATTCTTAACTTATTATAATTGATCCTTGTAAAATTTCTCCTTATTTCTATACTTTAGTTATAAGTAAATAATTATTCGATTTTAAGGGAATCTTATGAAATTAAGCTGTATACAATCTAATCTAAGAAAAGGTTTGGCAACAGTTAGTAGAGCTGTTGCTACTAGGTCAACCATACCTGAAACACAAAATGTTCTTATTGCTACAGATAACGGTAGATTGAAACTTACCGCTACAAATCTAGAAGTTGCTATAACAACTTGGATAGGTGCCCAAATTGAAGAAGAAGGCTCAGTTACAATTCCAGCTAGAATGCTTTCTGACTTCATCAATTCTCTACCTGATAAGAAAGTAGATATTGAAACAGTTGCAAATCCAATAGGATTAAAAATACACTGTGCAAATTTTGATGCGCAAATGAATGGAATAGATCCAGAAAATTACCCCCCAATACCAAATATTAGCGATGGTCCCAAAATTTCAATATCATCATCTGATTTCAAAAGTTCTCTCTCGCGAGTAAGATTTGCTGTAGCCACAGATGAGTCGAGACCTGCTCTTACAGGGGTTAAGGTTGATGTAAAGGGAAATGAGTTTACCTTAGCTTCAGCTGATGGGTTTAGGTTGGCTATTGAAACTGGTAATTGTGAGTCCTCAGTTGAAGAAGATGTTTCAGTAATAGTTCCTGGAAGAACAATGAATGAGATATTTTCTTTATTAGGAACAGATTCAGGTATGCTTGATATGACAGTTACTGAGCAAAAAAGCCAAGCTTTATTCAAGTTTGGAGACGTTGAGGTTGTTACACAGTTAATACAAGGTAATTTTCCAGACTATGAGAGATTGATTCCTGGTGAGAAAGGAACTATTTGCAGGGTAAATAGAGAAGAAATTTTACAGGCTACTAATGCAGCATCAGTATTTGCTAGAGATGGTAGTGGAATAATTAGAATGGTTTCTGATGACACTGATGAAGGCTCAATTAGAATTATGTCTCAGGCTGAAGAACTTGGATCAAATGAATCAAGAGTAAATGCTAGTATTGAAGGTGAAGAAACTAGAATAGCTTTTAATTCTAAATTTCTTAATGAAATATTGAGTGTGCTTGATGGAGATGAAGTAGAAATTGAAACTATGAGCCCTTCAAGTCCTGGGGTATTTAGATCAGCAGCAAACTCTGGATATCTTCATATTATTATGCCAATGTTTGTGCAGTGGTAAAGGTGATTTTTGTACTATTATTGTGCTATTAATCAATAATCAAAATAATTTATTATGTTCTATTCAAGTGAAAAAAAATTAAATTTTAAAGATGTACTTATAGTACCTAAATCATCAAAATTAAACTCAAGAAAAGATGTAGTTTTAGATACAAAAATTTTATTTCCAGCTTCTGGAATAAATTGGACTGGAGTTCCAATTATGGCATCTAATATGGATTATGTTGGAACTTTTGAGATGGGATTTGCTCTACAAAATCTTAAAATGACAAATGCTGTAAGTAAATTTTATAGTAAGGATGCTTGGGTTAAGTCTATAGATAAAGGATTAGATCTAGAATTTAATTTCATAACATTCGGATTACAAGAAATTTCAGAAATTGACGAGAGTATTTCATATATTTTACAAAAAACTAATAAAAACATTAAAACTATTGTGTTTGATATACCAAACGGATACATAGATAAATTTTCTAAAATTATTTCTGAAACTAGAAAAGAATTTCCTGAGCTTGGAATAATTGCAGGTAATGTTGTTACTCCAGAAGGTGTACGACTATTAATGGATTCAGGAGCTGATGGAGTAAAGGTTGGTATAGGGTCGGGGGGTGTTTGTGACACTACTGAAACAACAGGTATAGGTTACCCTCAGTTATCTGCAGCAATAGATTGCAGTACTGAAGTCAAAAAATACAAAGGTTTTATAGTATCTGATGGTGGTGTAAAAATAACAGGCGATATTTCTAAAGCGTTTGCAGCTGGATCAGGATTTGTTATGTTAGGATCTTTATTGGCAGCTCACAAAGAAAGTATGGCTCCTATTATAAGAAAAGATAATAAAAACTTCAGAGAACTATATGGTATGAGTTCTACTCAAGCTATGGTAAAACACTATGGTGGTGTTGCAGATTATAGAACGTCTGAAGGTAAATTAATTCTTGTTGAAGACAGAGGGCCTGTCAAGCATACACTAAATAAAATACTTGGAGCACTTAGGTCAACTTGTACATATATAAATGCCAAAAATATTGGTGAAATTTACGAAAATTCAAGTTTCATTATTTTGTAAAATTTATTTCTGAAATTTTTGACAATAACTCTTCTTCATTATAAATTATAATTTCTTTTATTTTTTCTCTAGATTTTTCGGGAAAGATTCTATGTAACATAACTTCACAACGCCTATTGAGATCATTTTTATTATCAGTAATAAAATCACCCAACAAAGATAGTTTTAATATTTCATAACTATTTTCAAGCTGATAAAAAATATATTCTTTTCCAGAGTTCATAATAAATATAGTGTAAATGTTACTTAATTTAGTTGGCCATCTTCATAAAGTTTCAATAAACTATTTATTTCATTGAAATTGAGGGACTTATAATTTTTTATAATATCATTTTCATTATATGGTTCATTGATATCTGTGTCATAAGATTCATAGATAATGCCAATTTTGTTTAGAATATCCTTGAAAGGACTCAAGAAATTATCTATGGAGACTTGAAGTTGGTGGGTTGAAGGAATAATTTTTTCTACTCCATAAATGCTCATTACTTCTTCGTAACTGTCTTTTATGTTAGTTTTATTTGTATCTTCAATTGAATCTATTTTTGATAATAATATTTCAAGATATTTTACTAGTGTTCCTCCTAAATCTAAAATATCTTCTGTTAACTCGTCATCACTAAAATTAAGATCTAAAATTTTTTCTGAAATATTTTTGAGAAAATTCATAAAATCCTGATGACCAAAAGGTTCTTTTTCTTCAGTTCCATATTTTAGCTCTATATCTGAAATTTTTGAATATTGATTAATTTCAAAATATTCAGGTCTTATATCTCTACCAGATTCTTTAGCTTCAATAATCAATTCGTTAAATTCCACGGGATTAATATTTAATTTTTTCATAAGTTCAATTTGATTTGGAAAAGAACCGGTTCTATTTATACTGATTCTCATATATCTATGTAACTTATTGATTTTATCTGACATAAAAAATTAACTAACTTTTTTCCACTTCACCGTAAATTCTTCAAGTAAATTGTTGTCTGGATCTGGAAGTTTATCTAAAGGTTCAAAAATATAAGGAGACTTGAATTTATTTTCTGGTTTGCACAAATCATTTTTGTAGAATCTTTCAGAAGGGAATAAATCTCCTGGATATGTGAAATTATCAAGTGTGGCTAAAGCTATACAAACGCTTGCTCCTAAAGCACTTTCTAACATCCCTCCTACCCAAACAGGAATTCCTGAATCTTCTGCTAATTTATTTATTCTTAATGAGTTAGTTAATCCTCCAACTCTTCCTGGTTTGATATTTATAAATTTACATGCATTTATTTCAATAGCTTGTCTAGCTCTTTCAACACTATTAATAGATTCATCTAAACATATAGGTGTATTGATTT
>JAZANE010000159.1:0-9283 GCA_036228785.1 Chloroflexota bacterium | reverse complement strand
AAAGACCATCTCAACATAAGAGCTGCAGAAAGGAATGATGCAACAGGGTTTGCTACATTATGACCTGCTATATCAGGAGCAGATCCATGAATGGGTTCATATAGAGCTGGTCTTCCACGCCTACCTCTTCTTTTCCCTGGAGGAGGAGGAGAAGACGCTAAACTGGCTGAAGGGAGCATTCCCATTGACCCAGTTATAACTGAAGCTTCGTCAGAAAGTATATCTCCAATACTATTTTCTGCAACAATAACATCAAATTCTGATGGGTTTGTAATAATTTTCATTGCTGCATTATCAGCAAGCATATGTATAAGCTCAACTTCTGGATAATCTCTTGAAACCTCGTTAGCTATTTCTCTCCAAAGTCTACCAGTTTCAAGTACATTCATTTTATCTAATGAATGCAATCTTTGCCTTCTAGATTTTGCTAGTTCAAAAGCGACTCTTACAACTCTAGCAATTTCTTTTTCTGAATAAGCAAGTGTATCAACTGCTCTTCTTCCTCTGGTACTAGCACTTCTTCTTTTTGGTCTTCCAAAGTACAATCCACCAGTAAGTTCTCTAACAATAACAAAGTCTACACCCTCTAAAAATTCTGGCTTTAATGGACTGGAATGCAATAGCTCAGGATATACTTTTACTGGTCTCATATTAGCATATAGTCCAAGCCTTTTCCTTAAAGTTAATATTGCATCTTCAGGTCTAACATCTGCACTAGGATTATCCCATTTAGGTCCACCAACTGCTCCAAAAAGGATAGCATCAGAACCTAATGCTAAATTCATGGATTCCGGAGGAAGAGGATTATTAAACTTATCAATTGCAGCTCCTCCAACTAGTGCATGAATAAATTCAAAATTATGATCGAATTTCCTGCAAATTGCTTCAAGTACTTTCATTGATTCCTGTGTGACTTCTTCCCCAACACCGTCACCAGCTAAAACACAAACTCTGGCTTCCATATAACCTCCGATTTTTTTTCACTAACTTCTATTTTATCAATAATTATGACAATTTTGAATTTATTAAAAAATAATTTAAATTTTTGATTCAAAATTAGAAATTTCATTCTCAAATTGTAACGTGATCCCAATATCATCTAGACCTTTCAAAATTGAATCTTTTCTAAATTGATCAAAGTCAAAATCAGATGAAAAGTCATTATTATCTGAAACATTTTGAGTTTCCAAATTAACAGTTAATTTGTATTCTGGAACCCTTATTGCATTAGTCATGATTTTATCTACCTTTTCTTCAGACAAAACTATAGTAATCAATCCATTTTGCATACAATTATTTCTAAATATATCTGCAAAACTTGTTGATATTATCACCTTGAACCCATATTCAGATAATGCCCATGGAGCATGCTCTCTACTAGATCCAGATCCAAAATTTGGACCTGCAACAAGTATTGATGCCCCATCAAACTTAGGATTATTTAAGATAAATTCAGGATTAGGGACCCCATCTTCAAGATATCTCCAGTCGTAGAATGCATATTGCCCAAAACCCGTTCTTTCAATTCTTTTTAGAAATTGTTTTGGAATTATTTGGTCGGTATCAACATTAACTCTATCAAGTGGTGCTACAAGACCTGTATGTTCTATAAATTTTTCCATTTTTTTCTCCTATTGTTATTGTAAGGGATCTACAGTGATAGAACCATTTTTTATTTTTTTTATTTCCTGTAATTTATAAATTTCTACCACCATAGCTAATGTCAACAAAGAAAAAATTATTAGTAATAATGAAGAAAAATACATTAATTTAGTGGCATCAATCAAATCTTCTATAATTACAGAATCATAAGCCCAAAATCTTGTAATAGTAGAAGGATTAAAAAATAGAACAGCAACAAATGCTGTAATCCATAATTTAAATTTCAATGTAAAAGTAGTAAATAAGTTTTCTGAAACATCAATTAAGCTACCTTTATAAATTTCAATAAATGTTTTGATTATTCTGAAAACAAGAAAGGACAAAGGTACTAAAAAAAATATGAATGCTATGTTGAATTCTTTTGAAATAAATCTAGATGTAAAGATCGCCAAAAAATATAAAAATATTGCAAAGTATATCCAAACAATCATTTTTTCTGGAGATAATGATGTTTGATATTTCAATGTCTTAATATTTCTCAATGTTCTATGGAAGAAAGTACCTAATGGGAAAAAAAGTATAAACATTAGTAAAAATTGAAAAATATATAATACTTGTGATCGAGATTGAGTTTTATTCATATCATTTACTAATTGTAAGGATTCATCACAAATTCCATCCAATAATTTTTTGGGGTTATTTGTGTTACATTTATCAAAATTTTCTTTTTTTGAAAATTCAATCACTAAATCAAAATCTAACGCATCAGACGGAGGAATGGTTGTCACGCCTTGATAAGTCCATGATTTATAAATATTCTCATTACTTCTTTCAATGAAAAACATAGCTATGCATAAAATTATTGATATTAAAAGTAATAAGGAAATCAATCTCATAGGATTAATATTTGATTCAAAGTCATAAGAACTGAAAAAAGAGTCTCTTGCATCATCTAATTTTTTTTGATTCCCAAAAACTTTTGACAACAAGCTAGTTTTCTGAAGAGGATCAGCATTTGAATAATTAGAAAAAGACTTTGGTTTTCCAAACTTTTTAGGTTTTTGTTTTGTCAAAATTAGTTCCTACCAATCTCGAACATCAACAAAATGTCCTTCTATAGCAGCTGCTGCCGCCATTTCAGGGCTTACTAAATGAGTTCTTCCGCCCTTTCCTTGCCTTCCCTCAAAATTTCTGTTTGAAGTTGAAGCACATCTTTCTCCTGGTGCAATTATATCTGGATTCATACCCAAACACATTGAACAACCTGATTCTCTCCACTCAAATCCAGCAGATCTAAATATTTCATCAATACCTTCTTTTTCAGCTTGAATTTTTGTTAAAGTAGACCCAGGCATCACTTGAGCTCTAACATTTTTATTTACTTTCTTACCTTCTATGATTGCAGCAGCGCTTCTTAGATCTGTCAATCTAGCATTTGTACATGAACCAATAAAAACTCTATCTACATTAATTTCTTCTATCTTGGTTCCAGGTTTCAAGCCCATATATTCTAAAGCATTAGCACATGATTGAGATTCAATAGAAACATCATAATCATCAGGAGATGGGATTTTTGCTGAAACAGGTAATACTTGAGAAGGGTTCGTCCCCCATGAAACAAAAGGTTCTAAATCATTACAATCAACTTCAACATAAGAATCATATATTGCATCTGGATCAGATCTTAATTCTTCCCATTCTTCTATAGCTTTTTCCCAATCAGTTCCTTTTGGGACTTTATTTCTTCCTTTCATCCAATCATAAGTTATTTGATCTGGAGCTATCATCCCTGCCCTTGCACCACCTTCAATAGACATGTTACAAATGGTCATTCTGCCTTCCATATTCAAACTTTTAACTGCTTCACCTGTATATTCCATTACGTATCCTGTGCCACCAGCAGTACCTATTTGACCTATTAGCTTAAGAACCATATCTTTTGCAGTTACTCCTTTAGACAAAGATCCCTTAAATTCTACCTTCATAGTTTTAGGTTTCCTTTGCCTTAATGTTTGAGTAGCAAGAACGTGTTCGACTTCAGAGGTTCCAATCCCAAAAGCTAAAGCTCCAAAAGCTCCATGAGTAGAGGTATGAGAATCTCCACAAACTATTGTCATTCCTGGTTGAGTATATCCCTGTTCAGGACCAATAACATGAACTATACCTTGTTCTTTATCCCAAACATCAAAAAGAGTAATATTATTAGATTTGCAATTTTCTCTAATTGTCTCAACTTGCTTTCTAGCAATTTCATCCTTGATTATTTGAGTACGAGTATCATCAGTAGTAATATTATGATCAACAGTTGCAATAGTTAAATCAGGTCTTCTAACTTTTCTATTATTTAATCTAAGTCCTTCAAATGCCTGAGGAGATGTCACCTCATGAACAAGATGAAGATCTATGTATAATATTTCGGGCTGATCCTTTGGTTCAGCCACTATGTGCTTATTCCAAATTTTCTCAAACATTGTTAATTTCTTAGACATTAATCTCTCCTTATTCGAATATTTTTAGTAATTAATTTACTGATTCAATTATTAAGTATCTATTTATTGCATTAACGTAAGCTTTAGCACTTGCAAGAATGATATCAGTATCTGATCCTTGACCTGAATAGATAGTCCCATCTTTTTCTATTCTGATAGTAACTTCTCCCAGAGCATCAATTCCTTCTGTTACAGAAGATACAGAGAATTCTGTTAAGTTGACGTCCATTTTTGTGATTTCATCAATTGAATTACAAACTGCATCAACCGGCCCTGTTCCTGACTTTGAACTTTTACCTATTTTCCCATTAGGCATCTCTAAAGAAATATGTGCTATAGGATCTCTTTTGTTCCCACAAATAACGTCTAAATCTAAAACCTTAAAATTCTCAGTCGTATCCAATTCTCTATGAAATTCACTCATTAATGATTCCAGATCTTTATCAGTTATTTCTCTTTTTTGATCTGCTAAACTCTTAAAGCTGTTAAATATTTCAAGTAATTCTTTATCAGTAACTTTATAACCTAAATGTTCTAATCTTGCTTTTAGTCCTGCTCTTCCGGAAACTTTAGTCAAAACTATTGCATCACCCTTCCATCCAACTTCATCCGGATGCATAATTTCAAATGTTGTTCGCTCTTTTAAGAAAGCATCTTGATGAATTCCAGATGAATGTCTAAACGCATTTTGACCTGTAATTGCTTTATTAAACTGTATAGGGAATCCAAAAATATTAGATATTAATCTACTTGATGGACCAATCTCAGCAGTATTTATATCGGTTGTGATTCCATAGTGATCAGGCCTTGTTTTTACAGCCATAATTACTTCCTCTAAAGCAGCATTCCCTGCTCTTTCGCCAAGTCCATTTACACAACCCTCAATTTGCCTTGCTCCATTTTCTAAAGCAGAAAGACTATTTGCAACTGCCATACCTAAATCATTATGACAATGAACACTAACTATAGCTTTATCTATATTAGAAACATTCTTAAAAACTCCAGAAATCAATTCCCCAAATTCTTTAGGATTTGTATAACCAACTGTATCAGGGATATTAACTGTAGTTGCACCTGCTTCTATGGCTTTTTCTAGCATCATATATAAATAATCAGGATCGGATCTAGATGCGTCCATAGGTGAAAATTCAACGTCAGCAACAGAATCTCTAGCTTGCTTAACAGCATCTATAGCCATAGACATGATAGATTCTCTATCCTTTTTCATTTGATGTAACAAATGAATATCTGATGTAGATAGAAAAGTATGTATTCTAGGCTTTAATCCATCCTTTACACAATCTATTGCAGACTGAATATCACTCTTTACTGCACGTGCAAGTGTAGCTATTGTTGGACCTTCTATCTCAAGAGCAATTTTTCTTACGGCAGCAAAATCTCCAGGAGAACTTGCTGCAAAGCCTGCCTCAATAATATCAACATTTAGTTTTTGTAACTGAGATGCAATTCTAAATTTATCTTGAGAAGTCAATGAAGCTCCAGCTGATTGTTCTCCATCTCTCAATGTAGTATCAAAAACTATAAGCTTATCATTTTTTTGTTTTTCTAGCATTTTTGTGCCCTTTAAAAATTTATGTTGTGGATTCCAGCCATGGCATCATTGCTCTTAACTCTTTACCAATTTTTTCTACAGGATGAGTTAAATCTGCTTCTCTGAGATCATCATATTTATGAAGACCTTCATCATTTTCTGCTATCCATTCTCTTGCAAATCTTCCACTTTGGATATCATCTAAAACTTTTTTCATTTCTTTCTTTACTGAATCATCAATTATTCTTGGTCCTACGGTATAATCTCCATATTCGGCAGTTGTAGAAACAGAATATCTCATGCCTTCAAGCCCTCCTTGATAAATCAAATCAACAATAAGTTTCAATTCATGCAAAACTTCAAAATAAGCTGATTCAGGTTGATAGCCAGCTTCAGTTAAAACTTCAAAACCTGCCTTGATCAAAGCTGTAACACCTCCACATAGGACAGCTTGTTCACCAAATAAGTCCGTTTCAGTTTCTTCTTTGAAAGTTGTTTCTAAAATTCCAGCTCTTCCGCCACCTATTCCTTTTCCATATGCAAGTCCTATGTCATGTGCAGAACCTGAAAAGTCTTTATCAACAGCTATCAAGCAAGGGACACCTAAATCTCTTTCAAAAACCGCTCGAACTCTATGGCCAGGGGCTTTTGGTGCAATCATAATTACGTCAACGTTATCAGGAGGTTTTACTTCTTCATAAAGAATTGCAAAACCATGGGCAAACAAAAGAATATCCTTTTCTTCTAAATTATCTTTTATATCTTCGTTGTAAACTTTTTTCATTGAAGGATCAGGAATACATAAACTGATAAGTTGAGATTTTTTTACAGCTTCAGAAATGCTATAAACTTCAAAACCATCATGTTCAGCTTGATCTTTTGATTTTGAGCCTTCGTAAAGCCCAATAATCACATTAAAGCCAGAATCTTTTAGATTTTGAGCGTGTGCATGTCCTTGAGACCCATAACCTATAACAGAAATTGTTTTATTTCTTAATATTTGATCATCAATGTCTTTGTCATAATATAATTTTGCCATTTTTCTCCTTCTTTCTATTTCTAATTTTTTATACGGAACCCGATGCATCTTTGTCAGCTATATAAATATCTGAATTATCTGATGCAGTAAATTCACCATCATTTATTCCTACTTTTGTTGCTCCTCTTAGTGTTGCTATTCTACCAGTTCGCATAACCTCTAAAACACCAAATGCGTCTAATAGCTCAATAAAAGAATCTATTTTTGATTTACCTCCAGCTAATTCAAAAGTAATATTATTGATTCCAACATCAACAACATTTACCCTAAATACCTTAGATAATTCTAATATTTCTACTCTTTGAGATTGATTACACTTAACTTTTATTAATGCTAATTCTCTCCAAACTATATTTTTTTCGCTAATATCAGAAGCTTCAACTACATCAATAAGTTTGTTCAATTGTGAAGAAATATTTTTTACAGAATTTTCTGCTCCACCAACCACAAATGTCATTCTAGAAAATCCACTCTTCTCAGAGTGCCCTACTGCTAAGCTTTCAATATTTACTCCTCTTCTTCTGAAAAGACCTGATATTCTTGCAAGAACACCTGGTTTATCATGAACAAGAGCAACTATGGTTCTTATATGGATTCCATCGGACATTTATTTTTTTTCCTCCTCAATTAATTGATCTACGCTACCTCCAGCTGGAATCATAGGATAAACATAATCGACTTTTTCTATGACAAAATCTACTATTACAGGGCCATCATAGTTATTTGCCTCATTAATAGCTTTCTCTAAATCATCCTGATGCTCAACTCTGATGCCTTTTATTCCATATGCTTCAGCTAATTTTACAAAGTCTGGATTTCCGGTATATGTTTCATGCATATTTTGACCATTGTAAAACATATCTTGCCACTGAGTTATCATACCTAAATGATTATTGTTCAAAATAGCATATTTGATTGGCAGTTTATTTTCGGCTACTGTTGCCAATTCTCCAACAGTCATTTGAAACCCTCCGTCTCCACAAATTGACCAAACAGTTTTATCAGGGGCTCCTATTTGAGCTCCTATAGCAGATGGTATTTCATATCCCATCGTACCTAATCCACCAGAAGATAGCCAAGTGCTATCCTTTTTAAAACTATAGTGTTGAGCTGCCCACATTTGATGCTGTCCAACTCCTGTACATACTATTGCACTGCCTCCAGTTAAATCAGAAAGAGTCTTTATAACTTGTTGACCCAATAAAGTTTCTGATTCAGGAATCATCAATGACGGATGTTCAGACTTAAGATGTTCCACTTCTTTCAACCAAGAAGTATGAGTTTCAGAATTGACTTTAGGATTCAATAATTCTAGAACCTCATTTATATCACCAACAATTGGAGAATCAACCTTAACTGTCTTATTTATTTCGGCCGGATCTATATCAATATGAATCTTTTTAGAATTTTTTCCAAACCTTTTTGCATTACCAACAATTCGATCATCAAATCTAGAGCCAATAGCAATAATCAAGTCAGCTTCATCAAGAGCAATTGAAGCATAGGCCATTCCATGCATTCCTGGGAAACCCGTAGAAAGAATATGATCTTCTGGAAATGCAGAAATACCAAGTAATGTAGTTACTACAGGGATCTGAGCCTTTTCAGCGAGTTCTAAAAGTTTATTTTGTGCTCTAGAAATAATTACTCCATGACCTGCTAAAATAATTGGCTTTTTAGCTTTATTTATTAGATCAACTGATTTTTCAATCTGGTTCTGATCAACCTTAAGATATGGATTATATCCAGGAAGATTGATCTTAGAATCCTTTGAAAAATCATACTCAGCTAATTCATCAAAAACATCTTTAGGAATATCAATTAAAACAGGTCCAGGCCTACCCGTTTGAGCTATATGAAAAGCTTCGTGAATTACAGATCCAATATCTGAAGCTTTCATAACTAAATAATTATGTTTGGTAACAGGTAATGTAGCACCAGTTATATCTGTTTCTTGGAAAGCATCAGTTCCAATAGCAGGCCTTCCAACTTGTCCTGTAATTGCAACAAGAGGTACAGAATCCATCATTGCAGTTGCCATACCAGTTATAAGATTTGTTGCTCCTGGACCAGATGTAGCAAACGCAACGCCGACTCTTCCAGTTGTTCTAGAATAACCATCTGCTGCATGACACGCACCTTGTTCGTGCCTAGTAAGAATATGCTTTATTTCAGGAAATTTATTTAAAGTCCCATAAAGTGGCAATATTGCCCCTCCAGGAATTCCAAAGACAGTCTCGACACCCTCATTTATAAGTGCTTTACATACTATTTCGCTACCTTTTATTAAATTTTCTTTCATTTTTTTCTCCAATTTTACAAAAAAAAACTCGCCCTTAAACTAAGGACGAGATAAACCCGCGGTACCACCTTCATTGCATATATTAATGCCACTTCTTTAATCTGTTTCGTAGAATAACGTTTTCTCTTAATTTATTTCAGAGAAACCACTCCTAGGCGAGTTCATTAATTA
The DNA here is from genome assembly GCA_036228785.1 of Chloroflexota bacterium. Taxonomy (GTDB): domain Bacteria; phylum Chloroflexota; class Dehalococcoidia; order Lucifugimonadales; family Lucifugimonadaceae; genus TMED-70. The sequence continues at coordinate 128 of JAZANE010000159.1, read as the reverse complement.
TTTTTATTGATTTTCAGCTAACATCAATTCTCTTAGAAAAATAATTAACTACTACTCCTGTTCATAGTGTTGATTTCTATTATATAACTATATAGACTAAATAGCTATTAAATACTTTTAAATGAAAA
>JAZANE010000158.1:0-5213 GCA_036228785.1 Chloroflexota bacterium | reverse complement strand
TTTTATAAAAATATCATTAATACTGGATTCAGCTTCAATATTCATTACAGGGATTTTTGAGAATACTAATAATATTATTATTATAAAAAAATATAATTTTAGATTTTTTAATTTATTTTTCATTTTTTTGTAATAAAGGTTTGAGTATTAAGATTGTCGAAAATATTGTCAAAAATATAAAAATAATAGATAAAAAAAATTCTAACATTAGTTCTCCTTTTGTTTATTTGGCCATAATGTAACTAAAGTTCCTAATAATAATATTGGCCCAGATAACCAAATCCACCAAGCTAAAGGGTTAACTGCTATTCTTACTGTCATTTTTGTTTCATCTATAAAATCTTTAGGAATAATATATAAATCTTCCACAGGAGTACTTAAAATTCCTGACCTAACACTTATTTGATTATAGTTAGGATAATAAGAGTGCATTGCTTCTATTTTACCTTTGTAATCATTTTCTGAATTGAAGATAGAAAATTTTGCTTTAGTAATTGAATTTCCACTATTTATTTCTTGTTCAATGCTATCAAACTGAATATTATAATTTTTGAAGTTTATTACTTCTGAAACATTAAGGTTTGTATCGAGTCTTTCATCATAAAATTTTGTGCCTACTACTCCAAAAGCTAGAGAAAGTATTGCTAAATGAACAATATAACCACCATTTCTTCCTCTGTTTGAAATTATCATTTTTATGAAGGCAGAAATTGGATTTATTGATTTTTTCATTCTTGATCTAGTTCCTGCAATCCATTCTCTAAAAATTATGGTTAGAACAAAAAATATTGAGCATAATGATATTAGTGCAAAGAATTTGGTAACACCTACTACTACTAAATATACAAGAAGAATAATTGTTAGTAATAAAGAAGGTAGTATTCTTAATAATGTTGCTTTAGGTGTAGTTTTTTTCCATGAAAGTATTGGTCCTATTCCCATAAGAATAATTATTCCTAATAAAATTGGTCCAGCAGTTTTATCAAAGTAAGGTGCAGAAACGCTTATTTCTGTGCCTGTAAATAAAATTGAAACTACTGGGAAAAGTACTCCCCAAAGAATAATTATTGAAGTAAGAACAAGCAAAACATTGTTAAGAAGAAAAGAAGATTCTCTTGAAAGATAAGATTCTATTTTATTCTTATTTTTTTGTATATTTTTATATTTATAGATAATAGTTATTAGGCTAAAAAAAGTCATTATTATCATAAATCCCAAGAATAAAAATCCAAGAGTTGAGGCTGCAAATGAATGGACTGATACAACTGGGCCTCCTCTATTTATAAATGTTCCGAGAAGAGCAAGAATAAAAGTCAACGAAACTAAGATTATATTCCATAGTCTAAACATGCCTCTTCTTTCTTCAACCATTATGGAGTGGATTAAAGCAGTAAGTACTAACCAAGGCATTAATCCTACATTTTCTATAGGATCCCAACTCCAATAACCTCCCCATCCTAATATTGTGTAAGCCCACCAAGCTCCAATAAGCAAACCAGCACCTAAAAGGGTCCATGAAATCAAGGTCCATATTCGCAATAAACTAAACCAATTATTATTTTTTTTAGAGTCAAATAAAGCTCCTTGAGATATTACAAAAGGAATTGATATTGATGCTAAACCAGACATTAGTAAAGGAGGGTGTATATACATTCCTGGGTGTCGCAGAAGAGGATTTATACCTCTACCATCAGAATTAGTCATTTCAGAAACCTCAAATGGATTTGCATAAAAAACTAAAACAAATAAGTAAAAAGAACTAATAAAGGATAATATTCCACAAGAATAGCTTAGACTACTTTTTATACCTGATGGTGAAAAATATAGCATTATTCCACTTAATAGAGCATGAATAAACAAAATATATAACAACGAACCCTCATTACCAGCGTAGAATGCTACAAAAGTAAGAGCTCTATTCATATCTAAACTAGAATGATTAAAAACATAAATATTAGAAAAATCATTCAATAAAAATAAAGAAATCAATGTCACAGATGAGATTATTATCATGATTAGGGATAAATAAAATCCCCTTGTGGCACTTTTTATAAAAACTATATTTTCTTTGTACGAACCTAGTATAAACATTATCCCTGAGTAAGAAGATAATATAAATCCTAAAATTAATATGTAATATCCAAAGTTATTCAATTATTTTTTTATCCTTTTTTATATAAAATCCAAAAATTATTAAGCCCAATATAATAAGCAATAAAGGGATCAAGTAAGCTACTACATTAAATCCTTGGAAAGTTGGGTATGCAATAACTGATTCTCCATATCTTGAAACAAAATAATTCTTAATTTCTTTTTCATCATATCCATCTTCAATTTTTTTCTTTATTGTGTCTTTCATGTTTTCTGCAATCAGGGATTGAGATTGATCTAATGTCTGACCATCACATACAGGACACATAATTTCTTTTTCAAGTTTTATATATAAATCTGATTTAGATTCAGATTCTGAAAACATACAAGAGTTAAATAACAGAATTATTGTAATAAAGCTTATGAAAAAAAATTTATCGTAAATCATCCCAAACGTAATCAACGATTGCTCTAATTTCAGCCTCCGTCAACATGTTCTCATAAGCTGGCATAAGTCCTGCTCCACCTTTGATGAAAACTACAGCATTATCTTTAGAAAGTTCAGAGGTTAATAAATTTGCTGGTACTTTATGTTTTTTTCCTGTTACTTTATACCAATAATTGTCTTCTGAAGATATTTTACTAGCAGCAGGTCCAATTCCATTACCATTAGCTCCATGACAAAATGTACAGTTTACTTCATATAAGTATGAACCATCATAATTGTTTGTAGGGTTTGTGCTCATATCTAAATCTTTTTCAATACCTATTCCTGAAAAAGTTACACTATCAGGATGTGCTGGGACTCTAGGGGGTTCTTGAGATTTTTGAGCTTGGTTATAATGCATCTCACTAAAAATTTCTACAGGATATGTGTTATTTTGTTGAACACAAGAGGTAATCATTATCAACAATAATGTTAATATTAATATTATTTTTTTTCTTATTTTCATATCAATTTTCTTATTAATATTCTAACCCTCTTTTATTTCTTCAGAACCAGATTTTTCAAGTATTTTCTTAGCTTTACTAAATTCTGAATCTTCAACAGATATTACTACACCAATGTAACCCTCAGTAATTCTAGGGTCATATATTCCAGGAGCAATATTGGGCAGTCTTGATTCAAATATAATTCCAATAACACTAAAAATAACTGCTGATAGCATAGTCATTTCATACATTATTATAAGCATTGCAAAGATAGATAATATTGGTTTTCCTCCTGTTATTAGAGGATAAGCTAATTGAGTTGCAGTAGTAAGAAATAATGAAAGACTGAATCCTATTATTGCACCAAATGCAGGAAATCTGAACAATCTATGTTGTGGAACATGTTCACCAAACGCTCCTTCTGGGTAAGGCGTGCCTGTTAATACATCAAATGTACCTTGCTCAAAACCACCCTCTTTTAATCCGTCCATTGCGTTAGCAGCATCATTTGGATCTAAATATAAACCTAGTAAGCTTTTCATTATTTTACTCCTCTTCTTCCCTAAATATAGTAGGAACTGTCGCGCGACCAATTTTTACGTCGTCACTAAAAACTTCACTCTCTTTTTGCTCGAATAGCGGGACTAATGGAAAAATTCTTGAGAAAATCAACATTAGTAATGTCACCCAACAAAATGACCAAAATAAAATATACCATTCAAACCAGCTTGGGGAGTATGCTTCCCAAGTAAATACAAATGGTGTTCTTCTTGATAATCCAGGAACAATAATCAAGAATCTCTCTAACCACATTCCGATGTTCACTAATATTGAACTCCAAAACATTAGAGCTATATTAGTCCTTATACGCTTAAATATCCACATAGGTACAGGAAGAATATATCCAGTTAGTAAGAATAGTAGAAAAAGCATATTCCATGGATATTGAAAAATTTGCATTTCTCTAAGTGCTATTTCTGGTGCATCTAGACCATATAGTGCAAATAATAGTTCCAAAAATGTGAAACCTAACCATGCTGTTGCAACAACAGTTAATAATCTTGCAAGAGCATCAAAGTGTTCTGGCCTAATAAAATCATTCCATCCCCACCCCCATCTCATTAATGCCATCATTGTAACAACAGCAGATACACCAGAGTGAACAGCTCCTATAACAAAATATGGTGCAAAAATTGTTGAATGCCAACCTTCGACAGCCGTTGTAACAGCAAAGTCCCAAGAAACAATAGAGTGTACTGAAACGAAAATTGGAAGCATCAAAGCTGAAAGAAGAATACCACCTACAACTTGCATTTTCCACTGTCTAGGGTTACCTCTCCAACCTAGAGCCAATATTGTGTAGAAACCCTTCCTGAAACCTGTTGTTTTATCTCTGAGAACTGCAAGATCAGGTAGGAGTGCAACAAATAAAAATAAAGTTGATCCTGTAAGATAAGTAGATATTGCAATAGGATCCATAAATAGAGGAGATCTAATGTTTGGCCAAATTCCCCTTGATGCATCATATGGTATTAGCCAATAAATTATTCTCCAAGTTCTACCTGCGTGAATTAGAGGAAACACAAGAGCTGTTGCAAGAGAAAATATTGTTAGTATCTCAGCAGCTCTTGTCACTGGTCTTCTCCATTCTGCTTGGGTTAGACGTAATATAGCTGAAATCATAATACCTGCATGAGATATACCAACCCAAAAAACGAAAGTAGTAATATACAGTCCCCAGTAGATAGGTCTATTTAGTCCTGTAACTCCCAATCCATACCTAATTTGAATTCCAAACAGTACAAATCCTATAACGACAAAAAAACCAAGAACTGCAACTAAATAAGGCCACCATCTGGGAGTTTGTAGAGTGCCATTTAGTAATACAGAGTTTGTATATTCTTGACTTAGTCTATTTTCATTATCTCTTTGTTGCATAATTCTCCTCTATTAATCTGGCTTTGCAACTCTTACGCCATGAGCTTTGATATATTTAACTGGTTTTGATAATAAGTTGAATTGTTGTATTTCCCAAATCCCTATAAATGGGACTAGTCTTGAAACAACAATAATTATTAGGAAAACAGAGCTGACAGCTCCAACTAAAACTAAGATATCCCAAATGTCTGGGTATAATGTTTCAGGTATAACGGATAACCATTTATCGTGTATGAGTTTAGGGTCTACAG
>JAZANE010000157.1:0-5614 GCA_036228785.1 Chloroflexota bacterium | reverse complement strand
ATTTTTCTGCTGCATATAAGGGAAGATGAACTTGCATATGAGCAAGGTATAAGAAAAAAGGTGTTTCTTTGTTTTCTCTCATGAATTTTACTGCATCTTCAGTATATCTTTCAGCAATTGATCTTTGATCTGGCTGTTCTTGAATTACTTCTTTATCCCTAACTAAGGGTAGAGGAGGGCGATCCCATTCAGTAATCTTATGCAAACTAGAGTCATTTGGAATATAGTCTTTTATTTTTACTTGTCTTCCCATATCGTTACTATATGGAATCCCAAAATATGAATCGAAGCCATGATTAGTTGGAAGAAATTCCTTTTGATCTCCACAATGCCATTTCCCAATAATTTTTGTACTATATCCTGATTCCTTGAACGTTTTAGCAATAGTTTTTTCCTCATTACTCAAACCAATACCTTGACCAGGGAAAAGTACTCTTAACCCATCAAAAGTCCCAAAACTTATTCTTTGGGGATAGCATCCTGTCATTAAAGAAGCTCTTGAAGGGGAGCATACTGGGGAGCTAACATAAAAGTTAGAGAACATTTTACCTTCATCTGCCATTTTGTCTAAAGTTGGTGTTTCATTTAATTTAGAGCCATAACAACCCAAGTCTCCATAACCTAGGTCATCTGCAAAAATTATTATTACGTTGGGTTTACTATCCATACTAAACAGCCTTTTTGATTTATAATTATTCTAGATTTTTATATAAAATTTGATGGATTTCTATGCATAAAATAGTTAGTTTTTATGAATTTTGTGAGCAACGTTTAGACAAAGTTACAAAAAATAAAAATAAAATTCTTAATATCTCTAAAAAAAATTCAATTTTAGGAACAATAATACTCTCGACAGAAGGAATAAACGGGACAGTTTCAGGGCCTTCAAATTCAATAGATCTTCTAAATCAATTGATTAATGATTTAGGGTATAAATGTAACATAAAATTTTCTGAGTCAAAGAAAAATCCATTTAAGAGACTCAAGGTGAAAATTCAAAAAGAAATTGTAACTTTTTTGGATTTAGGTAAATTTGCAAAGAATACTGGAACTTTTATCCCTCCTGAAGATTGGGATGAATTTATTTCAGATGAAGATATAAAAGTTGTAGATGTTCGTAACTATTATGAAACTATAATTGGAAAATTTCCAAAATCTATAGATCCAAATACTCAAACTTTTACAGATTTTATAAATTATATAGATAAGAATCTTTCAGCTGACAAAAATCAGAAAATTGCGATGTACTGCACTGGAGGAATAAGATGTGAAAAAGCATCATCCTACATGAAAGATATTGGTTTTAAGAACGTTTTTCAACTTGAAGGTGGAATAATTAATTATTTGAATAGCGTAAAAAAAGAAAATGGTTCTTGGGATGGAGAATGCTTTGTTTTTGATGAAAGAGTATCCCTCCTTTATAATTCAGAAGTTGGAAATTTTGAACTTTGCCATGGATGCAGAAATCCCATAGATAATGACGACAAGAAGTCAATATATTATGAAGAAGGAGTTAGTTGCCCTAATTGTATTAATGTTAGGAGCAATGAACAAAATGAAAAGTCTAGACAAAGGCAAGCTCAGATTAATTTTACTCGTAAAAGAAAAGAAAAATTATAAAGGATTATTTCCACCAAGAAAGAGCATTATAAAAATTAGCCTAAATAGTTGAAAAAGTAGAAACCCTGCAAAAAATATTACTATCCATTTAGTAATTCTTTTTATAAATAATTTGCTTTTAGGTTGTATCATTTTCTTATCGTAGATCCAGCATATTCTTCTAAAATCATGCCATCTGCCACTGATTTTTTACCATTTACAAACACATATTCTATACCAGAAGGACCGTGCTTAGGGTCTATAAAAGTTGAGTTGTCTTTTATTTTTTTTTGATCAAAAATTATCAAGTCTGCCCAAAAGTTATTTTTTATTTCACCTCTATTTTTTATACCAAATTTTGTTGCAGGTAATTTTGTCATTTTATATATGGCATTTTCTAAAGAAATAATTGATAGTTTATTTACATATTCATCAAGAATTCTAGGGTATGTACCCCAAGCTCTTGGATGAGGTTTTGACCCAACGTCAATTCCATCTGTTCCAATCATTGTTAGTTTGTTTTTCATTATATTTCTTACATCTTTTTCGTCCATTCCAAAAGCTGCAACGAGAATTTTATCTGAAACTTCATCTAGTAACTTTTTAACAGTTTCTTCTATAGGAAGATCGTATAAATTTTGAATATCTTCTAAGGTTTTACCTTCCAATGAATCTTCATTAGGAACCGAGCATAATAAAACTTCATTAGGCATTGATTTGCCCATAGGGCTAGTTTTGTTTTTGTAATTGAATGTTTCATTTAACATAAGAGCTTTTAGCATAGTTGATCTTGCAGTATAAGGATATTGATCAACATTAATATCTAGTCCCTCTTGGTGGTATTTAGTTATAAGATCAAGTGCTCTGTCTGAATTTCCCCAATTATCCTTTCCTACGGACTTTAGGTGAGATATTTCTACTTTTACTCCTGATTGCAGTCCTACAATTGCGGTTTCATTTATAGATTCTAGCAATCCTTCTGCTTCATTACGCATGTGTGACACATAAACACCATCATATTTGTTTAGGATTTTTGCAAGTTCAATAATTTCTTCAGTTTTTGAGTATCTTCCAGGTTCGTATACTAACCCTGTAGAGAAACCTAAGCATCCGGCTTCCATACCCTCACTAATAATATTTTTCATTTCAGACAATTCAATCCTATTTGGGACTTCTTTATTGATATCACCTAAGGCATGCCTCCTAGCAGTGTGATGCCCAACAAGTACTCCAACATTAATTGACATTTTATTTAGTGATAATGCATCAAAATATTCCTCAAAGTTTTTCCAACTAATTTCTAAATCTCTCACCTCATAAAGTGCTGACATTTGCTCTTTAGCAGACTCAAAAGGGGATACTCCAAAACCACAATTTCCAACAATCATAGAAGTGATTCCTTGAAGTATATTATGAGTAACTTTTCTATCAGAAATTACCTTGAAATCATCATGTGAATGAACGTCTATAAAACCTGGTGTGACAACTTTATTAGAAGCATCAATTTCTTCTTTTGCGGAGATTTCTTTTGGGATATCTGTAATAATTTTTTTATTAAGTATCCCAATGTCAGATACTTTTGGCTTAGAGTTTGATCCGTCAACTATAAGCCCATTTTTGATCAAGTAATCAAGCATTTTACTTGAATTTTCCTCTTCCAACTATCTCTACTTTTTCATCAAAAATACCATCTCTATGAACAAAATAGTTTTCATGAAGATTAATAGTTGTATCTGAATGCATTGGTCTTACAAAAACTTTATCTCCAATCTTTAGATCAACATCTCCTTCAATTTCACATTTACAATGCTCTTCAGATAGAGAAATTAGTTTAACTCCCTTCGGGTATACTACCTCTGGTAACCCTTGATCCATGGATATTGATTTTAATCCACAATCAATAACTATCCTATTTTCCCTTCTTGAGACTACTGTACAAAGCACAGATAGAGCTGGTTGAAAATCATTAAATATTTTTAGGTAATTTCCATCCATAAATATGTATGAACCACATTGTAATTCTGTTATACCAGGAATCTTGCTTGTTATATTATAAGTTCCTGTCCCTGATGCAGATACAATTTTTACATCTATTCCATTATCTTCAAGTATTGATTTTGCATTAATCAATTTATCCATTGCTTTAGTGGTTTCATTGACTCTATCCTCAAAATTACCTATATTAACAGTATGCCCTTCGTACCCCATAATTCCTTCAAATTTTAATCCTGGTTTATCAATTATGAATTGAGCAAAATCTACTATTTCATCAAGCTCTACTCCGCATCTATCCATTCCTACATTAACCTCTATAATGACGCTCAATTTCATTGAGTTTTTTTCAAATTCATAAGAAAGATCATCTATATTTTTTTTGTTTTCTACAGCAACCATAACTTTAGATATTTTATTTACTTCAACTAATCTATTTATTTTTTCTGGCGTAACTATTTGATTTGGAATAAGGATTTCATTAACACCACCAGCCGCCATCATTTCTGCTTCTCCAAGTTTTGCACAGCAAATTCCAATAGCACCAGCTTGAATTTGTTTTTTTGCCCAATAAGGACTTTTATTTGTTTTAGAATGGGGTCTCATTGAAACATTGTTATCATTTGCAAAGTTTTGCATTTTTTTTATATTTTCTTCAGCAATATTTAGATCAACTACTATTGATGGAGTATCAATTTCAGTTATCTTAATACCTTTTTTATAAATTTCAGCTGTAGTCATTTTTTCACTCTCTAGATATAATTTTTCACTTTATTTAAGAATAATAGTAACCTATTTTTTTTGAACATAATATAAAATTTAAATATGAGATATAAAAAAATTGGTTTTATAGGCTTTGGTAAATGGGTAAAAAATGCTTATTTGCCATTTATTCAAAAATTAGAAGATGCAGAGATTTCTTATGTTTGTGCTAAATCTAATTCAACAATTTTAGAAGCACAAAAAATAATAGGGGATCAATCCAAATACACACGTGATTATAATGAGTTATTAGAAGATAGTGAATTAGATCTAGTAATTCTGAGTGTCCCTGACGAAATGCATGGACATATAATGAATGATATTTTGTCAAAAAATATTGATTGTATTTTTGAAATGCCTATTGCTGAAAAAAATATAGTTTCTGAAAAATTAATATCAATAAGTAAAAGCAAAAAAAATCTTCTAGTTCCAAATCTTGAATTTTCACACTTACCTATAATCAGCAGACTGCATAAGTATGTCATAAACAAATCTTATGGGAAACTAACTAGAGTAAACCTTAAATTATTGTCACCAGGTTGGGGGCCAATAGAAACCTCAATTAAAACAATTTATTCTATTTCTCCATGGTATATTGATGTATTAAATAAAATACTTGGTGTCACTCCCAAAAGAGTCTTGAGTGTCGGCGAGAAAAATCCAACATATGAATCAGAATCAAAAGGATTTACTATACTTGATTATGATGAATATTGGGGTTTTTGGGATTATGATATTGAATCTTCAGAGAAATTATCAGTAACACTTGATATGGTTTTTGATAATGCAGCTGTAAAGGTAGATTTAATTAATTCAAAGTATGAGGTAGTGAAAAATGAAGTTGTAGATAAATTCACTGAAGACTTTTTTACTCCTGTTCAAGGCTGGCCGGGAATGAATGAATTTTTACAACATTTTTTTAATAATGAATTACCAAGAGAAGTATATATTAAAGAAATTGAGACACTCCAAAATATCTCAAATGCAATGGAATTGTCTTTACAAAAAAATCAATGGATTAAATTATGATAAAAAAAATAATACCCGTAATATTTTTTATATTACTAAGTTGTGCTTCTGTGAATGAAGAAAAAGTTTCTGAGATTGAATTAATTGGAGAAAAAGTTAGTATAATGAATCCTCGTACTGGTGAAGATCCTGCAGGAGGCAAAATTTCTCCAACCATAAAGTATAAATTGCCTGATGATGAAATTTATGTCACTTATCCAGAAAACAATCCTACGATAATATTATTTGTTGC
>JAZANE010000156.1:0-4740 GCA_036228785.1 Chloroflexota bacterium | reverse complement strand
TCATTTGGAGTGCTTATTTTAGAGCGTTGTAACTATAATGTTCTACTAGTTCTAGATTGATTTTAATACCTTCAAGTTCACTAACTAAAAGATTTAAACACTCTGTAGAATTATCTTTAGTATTTTTATAAGAAATAACACCCCAATTATTATTTAGTATGGAGTCTCTATGTATAAAAGGATATATTCCAATTATTTCATTATTTGGCAACAATTCATCTGCCCATTCGGCAACCGCTCTTTTAGAGGAGCAAATGTCAATTATAATAGTATCTTCAGATATTTGATCTCTTAAAGTTTCTAAAATCTCATAAACTGATGATGTCGGAACAGAAAGAATTATTATTTCACTGTTATGAATGGAATCCACATAGCTTTTCATTTTGTTAGAAATTGCATTTGATTCTTTTGCAATAGTAATTTTTTCTTCCTTTATGTCGAAACCATTAACTACTAGTTTTTCATTTTTTTCTAATAGAGTTTGACCGATATTGAAACCAACACTTCCTAATCCATATATAGAAATTGTTTTGTTATCAAATTTTCCCATTTTTTATCTCTTTAATGTCACTTAGTTTTGTTTTTAATTTTTTATAATCCTTAAGTGTTATTTTATCCAAATTAATAACTATTCCTATAAAACCCAAATCATAAATAAATTGTAAGTTTTCATCCGAATAAACCTTTTGATCAAGATAAATAAACCAGTTAGATCTTATTGAATTTATTTTATCCTTAATATTTAGGATATTTGATAGGTTAAGAATACTTAATTTAGAAGCCTCATATATACAAATATCAAAATTTATTGAATCTAAAGTTGATAATCTAAGGTCATTTATTTCAGATTCATGACTAAGTTGAAGTCCTATAGGTTTTTCAAATCTAAAATAGTTAATATTAGATTTTTCAGGATCTAACACAACTAAAAAGTCAAATTTTTCTAATGTAGTATTTGTATCATCATTTGAGATATATTTTCCAAAACTTTTATTTGATTTCAGATTATTACTTTGAGAAATATATGAATCACAATCGAATTTATCAAAGTTCTGACTATTAGTAGTTACACCAATTATACTTAATTTAGAATAAGTTTCATTATTATGTTTATTAAAACCAATTTCTGAGACATTTGAATTAAGTATTTTATCTAATGATTTCAATTTTGGTTTTCTCTAGATTCTTTAAGAAAATTTTCTAAATCCTTGATTATGAGCTTGGGTTCAGGATCAATCTTAGACATCTCTTCTGTATCATATGACTCTTCTAATCTTTCAACATATTTAGTTATTTCTTTGTGATCTTCTAAAGCTAAATTTAAGGAAGATTTAAACTCTTCAGATCTTTTAGATATTTCATCAAAATTTACTTTGAGAGAGAGAATATCACTTATTTTTTTCATTATTGCAAAAGACAAAATAGGATTATGAGTAACCTGAAGATAGTGAGGTGTATGACCCCATATAGAAATAGTGGAAATTCTATTTTTATCCAGGATTTCACCAATTGCGGAAGTTATTCCAGCAGGGCCTTCATAAGTAGGTGCAGCAAACTTTTGGCCTTCCAAAAATTTATTTAATTCTGATCTTGTAGCAGTTATGCTTATTCTAGGATCTCTAGTATGGGGTACTGAATCAAGTAATGAACCAACCATTATAACTTGTTTTACATCATAGAATTTGATTAGAGATGTAAACTCCTTGATATATTTTTTCCAGTATAAATCTGGTTCTACCCCTTGAAAAATAATTAAGTCATTTTTATTATCTGTTTTTATAAATGAAAATTTATTTTCAGGCCAATCTATTTTTCTTTTTTCAGGCTTAGGATTTGAAACATGAGGTCTCTTGTCAGTATAGATATAGTATTCTTCAGAGTTAATAGAATAAGTTTCTATAGGGTCTTTTTGCTTAAGGATTTCATCAACTGACTTGGTAGCAGATTCTGCTGCATCAGGCCAACCTTGCCAACTACAAAGAAGAATAGGGTCTCTTAATTCTAAATCAACAAAATTTTTCAAGATTACCTCAATATCCATTTAGTAATATATTTAGGATAACGTAAATACTTAAATAAATAAATATAAATTTTATAAAATAATTTTATGAACAAAATTAGTATTAAGTAGTCTATTATTGAATTAAGAGTTCGGAAGATATTCTTAATTTAGATATTTATTTATAAAAGACGTTATTTTGCAGTGGATTTCTAAGTATTTATATAACCCAAGAGAGGATAATTATGAAAAATAAAAAATGGATTTTGAGTAAAAGACCAGTTGGAGTTCCCAATATTGAAGAAGATCTTGAAATGAAAGAATCAGAGATAATTAATCCAAACTTTGGAGAAGTATTGATAAAGACAAGTTTTTTATCTTTAGATCCATATATGAGAGGTAGAATGAATTCTGGCCCATCATACTCTAAACCTGTAGAAATTGGAGAAGTTATGGAAGGAGAAGTTATAGGTGAAGTTGTTGAATCTAAATCAAAATTCCTAAAGGTAGGGGATATGGTAAACGCAAAAATAGGTTGGCAGGAGTTTTCAACAGTTAATGAGCAAGAAGTCGTAAAAATTACTCAAGATAAGAGTCTACCTATAACTTATTCTCTTGGTGTATTAGGTATGCCTGGTAGAACTGCGTACCTAGGTTTTTTAGAAGTTTGTAAACCAAAACCAGGAGAAACGTTGGTTGTCTCCGCAGCCTCTGGAGCAGTTGGCTCAATTGTGGGTCAAATAGGTAAGATTATGGGCTGCAGAGTTATTGGAATAGCTGGCAGTGAAGAGAAAGTGAAATATTGTAAAGAAATTTTGCATTTTGATGAATGTCTAAATTATAAAAAAGAAGATATTGATAAATCTCTTAGCTCATTTGGTGAAGATTTTATCGATATGTATTTTGATAATGTAGGTGGAGAAATTTCTGATGCTGTCTTAAATCATATATCTACTTTTTCTAGAACTGCAGTATGTGGACAAATTGCAAATTATAATTCTTCATCTCCACCAGTTGGCCCCAGAGTTGCTAGAACCTTACTAACTAAACAATCTCTTATGCAAGGTTTTATAGTTTTCAATTTTGAACACAAATATCCAAAAGCCATGTCAGCTTTGTCAGAATGGATAAAAAGTGGAGATATCGTCTATAAAGAAGATATCTATAAAGGTTTTGAAAATATCCCAAAAACATTTATGAAATTGTTTGAGGGTGAAAATTTTGGAAAATTAATAGTAGATATAAGATAAATTTATTGATTTTCTAAAGTTGTATAAATTTTTAATTTCTTAGAAATATTTAGTTTGGGTTCTGTTAGAGATTGGACATCATCAGTAGTCCAGTTTTTTGCAATTTCTGTAAGAAGTAATCCCTCAGAATTTATTTCAATAACTGAAATATCTGTAATTATTTTGCCAACACAATTAATACCTGTTACAGGGAAATCACATTTATTAAGTATCTTAAATTTATGATCTTTAGTTACATGTTCCATAGTTACTATTACTTGCTTTGCACCGGTTACTAGGTCCATTGCTCCTCCTATCGAGCCAATTCCTCTAGAGGTAATCATCCAATTTGCTAAATCACCACTTTTAGAAACTTGTAACCCTCCAAGGACTGTCACATCTATATGCCCCCCTCTTATCATTGCAAAGGAATCTGCTGAATCAAAAAATGAAATTCCTGGGTTTTGAACTAAAAATTGTCCACCCGCATCAACTAGATTTTCATCTTGATGATTTTCATCAGCTATTTGATCAAAACCAAGAATCCCATTTTCAGCCTGAAAAGTGATATTTTTTTTAGGATCAAGATATTTGGCACACAGCGAGGGAAGACCTATGCCTAAATTAACATAAGAATTATCTGGTAACTCCAAGGATGCTCTATAAGCAATATCTTCCTTTGTTAATTTTTTTTTATAGTTCAATATTTTTACTCACAATTCTGTCAACATAAATACCAGGTGTACCTATTCTTTCAGGATCCAATTTTTTTGATGATACAATTCGATCGGCTTCTACTATTGTTAGTTTTGCTGCAGTTGCCATTATTGGATTAAATGCTCTTGATGCTCCTTTATAAACAAGATTTCCTAACTCATCTGCGACATGTGCTCTTACTAAAGCAACTTCTGCACTTAATGAATATTCTAAAATAAATTTTTCTCCATCTATAATTTTTGTTTCTTTTTCTCTCTCAATAATTGTTCCTACTCCAGTTTTTGTAAAAAAAGCAGGTATTCCTGCTCCCGAAGCTCTGATTTTTTCAGCAAGAGTACCTTGAGGAATAATATCTACTTCTATTTCTTTATTTATCCAAGCTTTTTCAATTTCTGATATTGGATTTCTCTGAGCAGGTATTGGAAAAGAACAGATTATTTTCTTAACTTGCTTTTTTTCAAAAAATATACTTTGATCAATAATTTTTTTTCTATCTTTTTTTTTCCATCCATATCCAGTAATCATGGATATTCCAGCAACATTGCCTATTAATGTTAAGTCTGATAAATTCATATTTTTTAAAGCTATCATAAGGTTTGTAGGCTGACCTCCTTGAACACCAAATCCACCAATCATGATCGATGAATTGCTAGATATATCCTCAACAGCTTTTGAATATGAATCATATATGTATTTTTTTGCCATAAATCAACCTATAAATAAATTTTGATTAAATTTTTCATATTTATAATACAAAAATAATTCATTAAGACTCCATAAAGTAAATTTATATAA
>JAZANE010000155.1:0-4560 GCA_036228785.1 Chloroflexota bacterium | reverse complement strand
GATATAGCTTTATGGGATATAAAAGGAAAGGTTTCAGGCCTTCCTGTTTATGATTTATTAGGAGGAAGATATAGAGATCCAGTAAGGCTTTATTGTAATGCATGGTTTAATGGATGTTATACTCCTGAAGAATATGCAAATGCTGCAAAAACCAATGTTCTAGAAAATGGTCATACTGCTTGTAAACTTGATCCATTCTTAGAAATGACACAATACCATACTATGTATCAGGATGGATTTATTTCTGAAGATGGGGAACAATTAGGCTATGATATTGTTGCTGCTGTTAGAGATACAGTAGGCCCAGAAATAGAGATATTAATTGATGCTCATGGTCATTATAACGTACCAAATGCAGTTAGAATTTCAAATAATCTATATGAAAGATTTAATATTGCTTGGTTTGAAGAACCTGTTCCACCAGAGGGAATTAACGCATTAAAGCAGGTGAAACAAAATACAAATGCACCTATTTGTGTCGGAGAAAGACTTTATACAAGAGCTGATTTCATACCAATTTTAGAGAATAATCTAGCTGACTTTATAATGCCAGATACAATATGGACAGGTGGTATTTCTGAAATAAAGAAGATAGCTACAATGGCTGAGGCTTATTATATTCCAGTAGCCCCTCACGTTATACCTGGAGGACCATTAGAGCTGATAGCAGCAGCACATGTTATGAGTTCAGTTCCTAATTTTTATAAGCTTGAGCATTCATATGCTTTCATACCAGAACATAATAATCTTCTAGAAGAACCTTACTTAATAAAAGATGGTCATATTCACTTAAATAGTAAATCAGGTTTAGGGTTTGAATTAGATGAAAGTAAGTTAGAAGAAATAGGCTAAATAAAAGTTAGAATATATCATTATATTATTCCCACTTAAAAGTCTTTATTCCTATAATAAAAGCCAATATTATCCAAGCAAGCATTATAGCTAATTCTGGTAAAAGTTCGAAAGTATGGGTTCCGTAAAGAGCTGATTCTCTCAATGAGTTAACAAGAGGCGAAAGCGGAAGATTGTCTGTAACAATGCTTAACCAATTCGGAAATACATCGGTGTCAAAAAAAACACCAGACAAAAACATCATAGGAAAAGTTATTAAGTTTGCAATTGGAGCAGCATAATCTTCATTAGGAGAAGCTCCTGAAATTGCTAATCCTATAAACAAAAACAAAACTGAGCCAAGTACAGAGAAGATAATTATATTTATCCAGGCAAAAATACTACCTAAAGCTATATCAATATTTAGAATCAGAGTTCCAATCAAGAATAAAACAAATGTTTGTATAACAATTATTAATAATCTACTTATCATTTGACCTATTAGAAAATGTGAAGGGTCTATAGGAGTAGCTTGTAACCTTTTTAGTACTCCTTGAGTTTTGTAACTAATTAAGGTGAATACAACTCCTAAAATTCCACTTTGCATAATTGACAAAGCAACTATTCCAGGAACTAAAAAGCCTTTATAGCCTTGATACTGGTTTTCAAAAATTTTTTCTTTTAATTCTATTCTTTTTTCGTTTTGACTATTGCTTAACAACTTGGAGATTGTCATTTCACTTATATCATAAAATTCTTGAGCTATTTTTTCTTTTGAATTTTCAAATAATATTTCAATATTTGGTGATTCTAGTGTAAAATCTTTTGAGATTGTCATTACTGAGTCTATTTTTCCTTCAAGTATTGACTTCTCAATTTCATTTTCAGTTATTATTTTTATTTCTATATATTTCTTTTTATTTAATTCCTCTAAAAAAAGATCAGATTCATAATTATTTGAATAATTTATTATTCCTAATTTTGGAGGTATGAATTGACCAAAACCAAAAAAACCAATACCCAGCATCATAACAACTGGGAAAAAAAGCGTCCAAAATAAAGATTGAGTCCTTCTGAAATACATTTTTATAGTAGATTTTGCAATAATCAAATAAATATTCATTAGTTTTCTCTCAAACTTTTTCCAGTCAAGTTTATGAAAACATCTTCTAATGTCGCATTTTGTAATTTTTCTTCAACTTCAAAACCTGAGTCTAACAGCTTTTTAATTAGAGCTTTTGGAGTATCAATAGTTACTATCTGACCAGTATCAATTATTGCAACTCTGTCACATAACTTTTCAGCTTCTTCCATGTAATGAGTAGTTATTATTATCGTTTTCCCACTATTTCTAATATTTTCAATTAAGTCCCACATATTTCTTCTTGCTTGAGGGTCTAATCCTGTTGTAGGTTCGTCAAGAAATAAAACTTTTGGATCATTTACTAGTGCTACAGCAATAGATAATCTTTGTTTTTGACCCCCGGATAAAGTTTTATAGTACGATTTTCTCTTTTCGAGTAATCCTACTTTTTCTAAAATTTTCTCGATATCTGGTTTAGATGAATAAAAAACAGAAAACATTTCTATTATTTCGAATAAAGTTAATTTATCAAAAAAAGAACATTCTTGAAGTTGAACTCCAATAATTTTTTTTACAGCTTTTGTATTCTTTTCAATATTTATACCATCTATTTCAGCGAATCCAGATGAGGGTTTGCGCAACCCTTCTAATATTTCTACAGTTGTAGTTTTTCCTGCTCCATTTGGACCCAGTAGTCCAAAGATTTCTCCTTCGGATACTTTGAAATTGATGCCATTTACTGCAGTAAAATCATCATATTTTTTAACTAAATCACTAACAGTGATAATCTCTTTAATTTTAGACATTCTATTTAATTTGTCTTATTTTTTTCTGCCAATTAAGTGCCGAATCTTTGAGCAAAGATAAAGATGTTATTGACAAAACCCTTGCACCTAATCTAAAAAAATGTTCATATTCATCAAACTGATCTGGCCCAGAATGTGTTGCAGCTGCAATTTTATTTTTTTGTATTGTTTTTTCTACAACTAAATCTAAGTGCTCTTTGACATGATCTTTGCCAGGAAGACCCATTGAAAGGGCCATATCTGAGGGACCAAGCCACGTCGCATCTATTCCCTCTACTTCAAGTATATCATCAATATTTTCTACAGATTCTTTGCTTTCTATTAGCGCAAATAAGATTGTGTTGTTATTTGCAAATTCATAATATTCTTGGGTATCCTTTATTAATTCTCCATAGTTATTATTTCTACCAGTCCCATAATTTGATCCTCTTTTCCCTAATGGAGGATATTTAGCTGCATCCCTAGCTTTAATTGCATCTTGAACATTATCAATATGTGGAACAACTATACCTCTAGCTCCAGCATCTAGCATTTTTAATATAATATGAGGTTCATTTCCTGGAACTCTTACCACTGGAGCCATTCCATACAATTCTGCTGCTCGAATCATATTCTCTGCTTCAGAATCTGTCATAGATCCATGTTCACAATCAATAAATATCCAATCAAATCCTAAGGAACCAAAAAACTCAATTAAGTGTGGAGAATTTATTGCTAAATTTAATCCTCCTGCAGACTTGTTAGAATTAATTTTTTCTAGAATTTTGTTATATGGCATTTTTACCTCCTATACTTCTTCAACTTTATAAAATTTAATTGCATTATCATGAAACATAGATGATCTTTCAGATTTAGAGAAGTTTTTTGAATACTTTTTGAATGCGTTATACAAAACATCATAACTAAATGAAACTTTATCAACAGGAAAGTTGCTTTCAAACATTGCTCTATTTGTACCAAATTTTTCTATGCAATAGTCTAAAAAGAACTTCATTTGTTCTGCAAGCTCGTCAGAACCAACAGGAGCTTTTCTTAGATGCCAATCATGTCCTGTGATGGGCATTCCTAGTCCACCAAGTTTTATCTGGACATTTGGACATTCTGATAAATCAGAAATGTTTTTTTTCCAAGTTTCTAAAACTTCTTCCTTTCTATCTCTATATTTTCCAACTAATAGCATTCCCCCTATATGATCAACCATAATTGGAAGATCTGGAACTTCTTTCGCTAAATTAAGTAATTGTGGCAGTTGATGAAAATACATCCATGAATCAAAACTCAAGCCCATTTTACTTAAGACTTTTGCACCTTCTATAAAACTTATTGTTGTCATTTGCTCTTCTTGGTTATAGACAGGGACAGTATCTACTTCTTTGTCAGTATCCCAGGCAACAATATGTCTGATTCCCTTAAACCTCCTTGGACTAGCTTCAATTAATGAATTTAAAACAGGTTCAACTCTATTTCCTAAATTTAAGTTAGCATGACCTATGATCGAAGCAGAAGCTCTACTTTTTCCATATATCCCACTTGCACTAGCAGCAGAAATTCCTTCCACAAATTCTACTTCTCCTACAGGTTTGAAATCTTTCTCTATATCAGCGTTATACATAGCTCTTGCTTCAATAAAAACTGTAGAAGTAATATTATGCCCACTTATATCATCTAAAAGTTCATGTAATAAATATCTACCATAAGGTGTTCTTTCAACTCTCAAGTCCCAATAGTGATGATGAGGATCACAAATTGGAAGTGATGGTTCAATAATATCTTCTTTTGTAATGTCTAACCAATCATTTCCTCCATATGGCATTTTTTACCTCCAATAAATATTTTTTT
>JAZANE010000154.1:0-3007 GCA_036228785.1 Chloroflexota bacterium | reverse complement strand
AGAGAAAAATTAGCAAAAAAAATATTTAAGGTAACCTCAGATTACGATAAAAAAATTTTTGATTTTCTTAGTAAAAATGATCAACAAAGCCCAATGCCTGCTAATCTGGATATAAATTTATCAAAGATTTCAGACTTAAGGTATGGGGAAAATCCACACCAAAGGGGGGCTGTCTATTCTGATCAAAAACATGGTGTAGCAAATTCAAAATTATTACACGGAAAACCGATGTCATACTTGAACTACCTAGATGCAGATGCTGCTTATATTTCAGCAAATGCGTTTCCTGAGATGTGTGTAAGTATTATCAAGCATACAAATTCATGTGGTCTTTCTTATCATAAAAGTCAACTTGAGGCATATAAACTAGCTTTGAGAGGAGACCCTATTTCTGCATTTGGTGGTATTATAGGTCTAAATTCAGAACTTCAAACAGAAACAGCTTTAGAAATTTCTAAAACCTTCTTTGAAGTAATTATTGCTCCTAGTTTTTCTAAACAAGCATTAGAAATCTTAACTGCAAAAAAAAATATTAGACTCTTAAGATCAACTTTTGATAATCAAGTTAAAGAATATAGAACTATAAATGGGGGAATACTATATCAAGAGAAAGATAATTTTAAATTAGATACATCTCAATGGGAAATTGTGACAAAAAATAAACCCAAAAATGAGGATATGGAAAACTTGATTTTTGCATGGAAATCAATCAAGTTTATAAAATCGAATGCAATAGTAATTACTGAACAGAACTCAATCATTGGAATAGGTGCTGGTCAGCCCAATAGAGTAAATAGTGTTAATCTTGCTGCTAAAAAAGCAGAAACTCATCTTAGTGAAAACTCTATACTGGCTTCTGATGCTTTTTTCCCTTTTTCTGACAGCATAGATTTAGCTAATAAGTATAATATAAAAACAATAATCCAGCCTGGTGGATCAATAAGAGATAATGAAGTGATTGAAAAAGCTAATGAATATAAAATAAAAATGATTTTCACAAATCAAAGGCATTTTTCGCATTAATTTTATGATTACTGAAGTTATATTTCCCGTTTATAATGAATCTGCGACTCTAAGCAAACAGATAAAAATATTTAATGAATTTTTTGAAAAGAAATCCAAAAAAAATATTTTTATTACAATTGCAGATAATGGTTCAACTGATAATACTTCTACTATTTCAGAAAAATTATTGAAAAAAAAATTAATTCAAAAGTATGAATTTATACCCCAAAAAGGTAGAGGTCGAGCCATTAAGTTTTGTATAAAAAAATCTAAAGCCGATATAGTTTGCTATATGGATATTGATCTATCAACAGATTTGATGCATTTCAAGGAACTTATAGATTCAATTTCCAATAAGGGTTATGATATTTCTATAGGGTCTAGATTGTCAAAAACATCTAAGGTTATAGGGAGAAAAAAAATAAGAGAATTTACATCAAGATCATATAATCTAATAATTAAGTTTTTCTTTCCAAAAAGCGGTATAAAAGATATGCAATGTGGTTTTAAGGCTTTTTCTAGAAAAAAAATCTTACCAGTTATTGATCTTGTTACGAATAATAGATGGTTCTTTGATACAGAGTTGATATTAATTTCTCGAAAGCTTAATCTAAAGATTTATCAAATTCCAGTAAAATGGACAGATGATCCTAATACTAGTGTCAATATAATTAGCACAGCAATTGAGGATATAGTAGGATTAACAAAGTTGAGATTCAAATTATTTAAGAAAATTAATTTAAGAAATGACTAATAATCAAAAACAACATGTTGATCGTTCAATAATCGTTGGTGAAACTTCAGAAGTATACCTACATAGAACATTAAATATACTAAGAAATGAAGGATTAAATCCCTTTGTAACTTACGAGATAGAATCTACAGATTCAGGCATAGTCTGTGGAATAAACCAAATAATAGATCTACTTGATAACGTTTTGCCTGAAGCGGATCGAGAACTATGGGCTTTACAAGAAGGATCAGAAATTTCTGAAAATGAGATAGTAATTAGAATAAAAGCAAGATTTGCAAGTTTTGGGTTATATGAAACTTCTATGTTAGGCACCTTAACCTCCTGCTCTTCATGGGCAACATCTGCTCATAAATGTGTAACAGCTGCATCAGGAATTCCTGTTGTGAGTTTTGCGTCCAGAGCAGTTCATCCATCAGTCGCAGGACAGGTTGATTATTCAGCTTATGTAGGAGGGTGCTCTGCTGTCAGTTCTTTGATTGGAGGTAAAATGACACAAACTACTCCTTCAGGTACTATGCCCCATTCATTAGTACTTATAATGGGAGAAACAGTAAGAGCAGCTTTAGCATTTGACAGGCATATGGAAAAAAATGTTCCAAGAGTAGTCTTGATCGATACTTTCAAGGATGAAGCTGAAGAGGCAATTCAAGTTGCTAGAGCAATGAAGGATACTATACGAGGAATTAGAATAGAAACACCCATAGAAAGAGGAGGTATCACCCCTAATTTAGTAGACGAAATAAGTAAGAAATTAGAAGGAGAGCAAATTCACGGATGTGATATATATGTAAGTGGAGATATGAATCCTGAACATATAAAGGAGTTTGTAGATAAAAAGTCTAATGTAGCAGGATTTGCCATTGATAACTATATTGCTAGAGGATCAAAGATCAATTTTAGAGCTGATATAAAAGAAATAGAAGGAAAAGATATAGCTAGAAGAGGCAGAATACCTGGAGCAAAAATTTCATCTAGGTTAGATAGGATTTTCTAGAAAACTAATTTCTAAAACCTCACTGTCTTTTTTTTCGACATATGAACTAATTGATTGTTTTATCCCAATAAGCCAAAGTACTTCGTTATTTGATCGTAATACTAGTATATTTTGTTTGTTACTACTCTCTTTGTGATTTGATAGGACTTTTTTGACTCTTGTATAAATATTAGGTAGAGAATTGATCTTGTCTCCTTCATTCCTTGAAGTTATTCTTATATCACCAGACATAAATTTTTTACTTATATATATTT
>JAZANE010000153.1:0-6986 GCA_036228785.1 Chloroflexota bacterium | reverse complement strand
CATTAGCTGATCTATTTGCAAGCGAAATATTAGGAAGGTCTGATGAAAGAAAACCTTCTCATAATAAGTTTAGGATAATGATGAAAGAGACAAGGCAAAGGGTTGATGATTTACTTGAAAAAGGATTATTAGATGAGGCTGAATTTTATATGAATAAAAGGAAAGAATTTATTAATTCTGAGGGATATTCAATTAGAAAAATCAACCAAGCATACTTTGCTTTTCATGGAAATTATGGTGATTCACCTTCTTCTACTCATGATTATGATAAAGATCTAAAGTATCTTTTGAGTACCTATAATTCATTCGAAGAATTTTTAAATGAAATAAAAAATATAGATGAACCAAATCAATTGGAAAAATTAATTAATTTAAGATCCAATTAATAATTAATTTTGAGTTATAATTAAAAGTATGAATCTAATAAAAAAAACAATTGGTGTTGCGAAATCTTATAGACCTCCATCTGGAGGAAGGAAAGATGAGTATGATATATCTTTTCAAGACTTTGTAGAAAATCTAAAAAATAATTTACCTTTTCTAAATAAGTTTCCTCAAGGAAATAAATCATTATTCGTTATTGGATTTATAGTCTTGGCTATTATTTGGGCAGCTTCAGGTATATACACGGTAGGCCCTGATCAACAAGCTGCATTGAGAATGTTTGGTAAATTTCAAACTATACAAACGAATGGTCTTCATTGGTGGTGGCCTTCTCCTATCGGACAAAGAGATGTAGTTATAACAACTGCAACAAGGCAACTTGAATTAGGATTTAGAAGTGAAGGTGAAGAAATCACAAAACCAGTTCCTTACGAATCTATTATGATTACAGGAGATGAAAACCTTGTTGATGTACAAGCTGTTATACAGTACAAAATATCGGATTTAAGAAATTACCTTTTCGCAGTTGATGATCCTGGAGAAAGAGATAGAAATGTCGACCCTGGTCAACCAGATGGTGTTACCCTTAGAGATATTACTGAAACGGCTTTAAGACAAGTTGTCGGGAAAAGAAACATTGATGATGTTCTAACTACTCAGAAAGCAGAAGTTCAAGATGAAGTTCTACTTCTAATGCGAGGATTAACTTCAGATTATAGTACAGGAATTGAAGTTATTGCAGTTAGGCTTCAAAATGTAAATCCTCCTGTTCAAGTTCAAGATGCCTTTGATGATGTAACAAGGGCTAGAGAAGAAAGAGATCGAATAATTAACTTGGCTGATGCATATAAAGAATCAGAAATTCCAAGAGCAAGAGGTGAGGCTGCAAAAATTACTGAAGCAGCTGAAGCTTTTAAGCAAGGTAGAATAGCTCGAGCTAAAGGTGAAGCAGAAGGTTTTAAGAAGCTTTTAGAATCTTATGAAAAATCACCAGAGGTTACAAGACAAAGACTTTATTTAGAAATGGTCGAAAGAGTCTTTCCAAATTTGAATAAATATATAATTGATGATGGCTCAATTTTGCCTCTCTTAGATATTGAGTCTAATAATTAGGAATAAATATGAATAAAAAATTCACTCCAATAATAGTTTTATTTGTAATATCAATATTTGTTATTCTTCAGTCCTTTTTTACTGTTGATGAAACCGAAGTCGCGATCGTTACAACTTTTGGTGAGTTCAAACAATCTTATACTGATCCAGGGCTTAAATTCAAGACACCATTTATAGATCAAGTAACAAAATTTGATAAAAGATTACAAAGAGTTGACGTACCTCCAGAGCAACTTCTTACAAGTGATAAAAAAAGAATAAGTGTTGATGCTTATGCAAGATACAAAATAATAAATCCACTTTTATTTTTCAAGAATTTAACAAATGAATCAACTGCTGACTCAAGAATAGGAAGTATTGTAGCTTCAAAAGTAAGAGAAGAAATAGCACAGGATACTCAAGATGAAATCATCTCAGAAAAAAGAGAGCCAATCATGAGTAACATAACTACTATGTCTAATTTATTTGAAATTTCTCAAACAGAAGCTCAAAACTTAGAAAATTCATATCAAAATATTGATTTAGCTATATATACTAGGTCCCCAGGAGAAGCTAGATTTACTTTAGCTAGCTCAGAAGAGATAGCCTCTGTAATAACAAATTCTGTAAGTGAAGAAATAGAGGTAAAATATTATCTTCCATTGCAAAACATTTGGGGTGTTGAAGTATTAGATGTGAGAATCAAAAGAGCAGACTTTCCAGATTCTGTAGAATCTTCAATTTTTGAAAGAATGGTTGCAGAAAGATTTAGAAAAGCTAGTGCCTTTAGAGCTGAAGGTGAAGAGCAAGACAAAGAAATCAGAGCTGCCGTAGATAGAGAAGTTGAAATTACATTAGAAACTGCAAATGGTGAATCTGCAATCATCAGAGGTGAAGGTGAAGCATTAGCTATTGAAGCATTAGCTGAAGCATTAAGTTCTGATCCTGAATTTTATGGTTTCGTTCGATCTTTGGAAGCATACGAAAAATCATTGTTTACTGATACTACAGTTATACTAGACCCTGAGAGTGAGTTGTTTAAGTATTTAGAACAATATTCTAAATAAATTACTTGAAGGTGGTATCTTCTCCGCTCTTTAGTGTATCCCACACATCGCTTATTGATGCAAAGCTGGTTCCTGTTTGCTGTCCAGTAACTCTTTTACCAGAAGTTGATTCAAGAAATCCGTAAACTATTCCTATAACGTTACCTTCAGTATCAATTATAGGTCCTCCTGAATCTCCTGGGTCAGCAGCAGCATCAAAAACAATAACTGATACATTATTCCCTAATGTATCTCCTTTATAGTATGATTCACCTTTTTCGAATCTAAGGGTTGTAGAAACAGTTTTTACATAACTTATTATTCCTGAATGGCTAGAAGGAACCCCAGGATTACCTGCTGAGTAACCTATAGTAAAAATTTCTTTTCCAATTTCATTTACATCAACTATTCTTGTTTTGAAAGGTTCTATACCATGATTAACTTTTATTGCTGCTAAATCTCTTTTTTTATCAATCCCAAATACTTGTCCTTGAATACTAATGAATCCACTTTCACTAGCAGGATCTGGAATGAATAGTAAAACAAACTTATTTGAACCTACTACATGTTCATTTGTAATAACCCAACCATCTTCAATAATCCATCCTGTACCAGTACTGTTTCCTACTTCTATCATTACTACTTTATTTTTATTTTTTCTATATATTTCGTAAGCCTCATTTTTGATATCAAATTCAAAAGATTGAGGCGTTGCAGTTGGTTGAGGTGTTGGTGTTGGTTGTGGTGTAGGTTCTGGTACTAAAATAGGCACTATTTCAGGAATTAATTCCTCAGCTAAATAAATATCCCCTTTTCTAGCTATGTCTATAGCTTCATTTACTGCAATTTTTCTTATTTCATCCTCTTGCAAAGGAACAATTGTTGGAGTTGGCTGTGGTGTTGCGGTGGGCTGTGCTGTAGGTATTGGTTGAGGGGTAGGCGTATTTAGTTTGCTTATATTAATTTCTGCAATTCTTTGAGCCCTTGCATCAATAGTTGCTTCAATATCAATTGGCTCAGAACATGAAATAGTAAATATTATTAGTATCAGAAAAATTTTCTTCATACATATATTGTATTCAAATCTTTTTTTATTGCTGTAGATAAAAGATTTAATCTATATCGATTTAGGTCACTTGAAAGAAGTAAATTATTACAAATTGATACAGCTATATCTTTTTTTATTGATGCCCAACCAATACATGAAACCATTCCTGTATGTCCAAAGCTTGAATCACTATAATCTGTTTCTTTTTCATAAAATATATCACTATCAAATCTTATTCCTAAGCCAAGTTTTACAAATTTCATCTTATCGTTGTAATCTAGTCCTCTTGTGTGTACCTTTAATATTTCCTCTTTTGTAGATTTACTTAACCAATTTTTATTATTAATAATTTCATTATAGAATTTTGCTAAATCTTCACTTCTTGCAATACATGTTCCTGAAATAAGAGGGAGTTTATTGATTGAGAAGATTTTGAAAATAGTAGGTATTGTAGGTAATTTAGAAGAATTATGATTAATGATTTCTTGAGGTAAATTATTAATATCTTTTGTATAAAATTCTATATTTTCTATACCTAGAGGAATCTTTACTAATTCTATGAAAGATTCCTCAAAAGATTTTTTTGTTATTCTTTCTATTATCTCTCCCAAAATCCATCCATATGTTACTTCATGATAAGCTATTCTTTGTCCAGGTTTACTTTCAGCCTTAAAATTTTCTAACCATCTATAAATTCTGTTCAATTCTGTATAGTCACTATCAGGGAGATCTGTAGTAAGCGACACACCAGATGTATGCGTCAGAACATTTTTTATTGTAATTGAATCTTTATTATTCTTAGCAAATTCAGGCCAAAATTTAGAAATTTTATCATCAAAGCTTAGCTCTCCCATATCATGTAATTTCCAAATAACTGCAGCTATAATAGGTTTTCCAGCAGAAAAAATAAAAAATTGTTTTTTGTTTTCAAATTCTTGAAAAAAACTTACCTTTTTATTATTTTTATACACTGAAATAGAAAAATCTTTTAATAAGCCTTCAACCTCTAATTTAATTAAAGCTTCTTTAGTAAAACTTTCCATTTTATTCTTTATAGGGAATTGTTTGAGGTCCCTCAGGTAATATACAAATTGAAGGATTTTTTATTTTTTTCTTGGTTTCTTCAATTACTTCTTCTATACTTTTTATTTTTATTAGATGAGACTTACTAACATCCTTTTCATTAAGTTTTGAATATAACATAACAGTATTTTTTTCTTGAATTTGTGCTTGAATCTGTAATTGCCATTGATCAGGCTCTAGTTCTTCTTGATTTCTTAATTTGTTTAAGTAATCTGATGGCTTTTCTACAGACTCTAAAAGTGTTTCATAATGGCTTTTATATGGAATTCCATCCGAACATTCAGATACAGAAATAATTAGACCCCCTGGCTTTGTGATTTGAGCAGCAGCAGATATTCCTTTAATTGTTTGGTATAAGTTTTGGTCTAGTGGATATCCAGAATTTGAAGTTATAACTAAGTCATAAAGTTTATTAGTCTTTTTCATTGCATGAAGCTTTACTTGATCGCATGCTATTTTATGTTCAGAGAATAATTCTCCTGAATAAATGCCTGTAATTTTATTTTCTCTATTTAGAGTCAAATCTATAGAAAAATCTGGGGAATTAATTTTTGAAATTTCTGATATTTGTTCATGAACAGGATTACCTTCAATTAATCCCCAAGTAGCATTTTGATGATTTATCTTATCAAAATCATGAAGATTCATAATTGTTTCAAGTCCAGCTAGCCCTGGAGCTACCATTTTAGGACCGCCTGAAAAACCAGCAAAAAAATGAGGTTCTACGAAACCGGTTGTTATTTTTAAATCACATTCTATCCAAGATTTATTTAAGTTTATTGGGATACTCTCAGATGTTTTTCCGTAACTCTTAAGATTTGAAGAATCCTCTGAATCGTGTATTATGATCGTACAATTTGAAAGCACTTTACTCTCAAACATTTCCTTTATTTCTTTTTCAGTAGTTGGTCTATGGCTTCCTGTTGCTATAAATACATAAAAGTTTTCTTTTTTTATACCTTCAAATAAATTTAATATTGAGCTTATAATTTCATTTCTTGGCTGAGCTCTTGTATGGTCACAAACTGATATTCCAACAGTCATCCCTTCTTTATATAACTCTTTTAGTGACTTTGAATTAATTGGATTTATAAGAGAATCTGTTATCTTTTTTTCAGGATTATTTATTTCATTTTTATGATTGGGTAATAATATATCTGAATAATCAGGAACATCTATCTCTAAATCTTCTCTTCCATAATCCATTTTAATTTTCATTTTTGCTCCTTGAAATAATTACTCCTACATTTTTAGAAAGCCTCAAAGCTCCAGGTTTATCTATTTTGACTTTTACATTTTTTACCTTCTGATCACTTAGACATATTTTTGCTATTTCTATTCCTAATGTCTCGATTAGTTGATAGGATGATTTTTCAACTAAATCATTTATCTTTCGACTCAAAGATTTGTAGTCGACTGTATCTGATATATGATCTTTAGGGTTTTTAATTTTAGGTATATCTAAAGTTAAATTTATTATCAAAGGTTGCTTTGTTTGCCTTTCCCAATCAAAAATACCTATAGTTGCATAACATTTTAAATCTTCTATGAAAATTTGGTCAAAATCATTCATTTAGAATACATGCCTTCCTCCATCAAGAAAAATTCTTTCTCCTGTTATAAAATCATTCTTAATTAGCATTTCAACGCAGCCCGTAACTTCTTCTATTCTGGCTATTCTTTCTATCAATCCTAGATTGATTTTTTTTAATTCTCTATTAGGATCATCTGCTGGAGGAAGTATTGCCCCTAGAGCAATCTCATTCACTTGATAGTTAGGAGCCATTGAAACAGCTAAAGATTTAGTTAGTCCATAAATAGAAGCTTTGCTTACTCCATACGAGAATCTATTTGGTCTTGCTGTACGCCAATCGCTTATATTTATAACTTTTCCTTTTTTTTCAATATCAAAAATACTTTTTGCTAATATAAAAGGTGCAACTAAATTAATAAACAAATCTTCTTGTAAAATCTTAGAACTAGTATTTTCTAAAGTATTCTGTCTAAAAGTTGATGCATTGTTTATTAGTATTGAAATTTTTCCTAACTTTTTTTCTGCTTCAATAATTAAATTTTTACAATTTTCCTCATTAGATAAGTTGGAATGAAAAATATCTACCTCTACATTTTGTTTTTTTATTTCTGCTAGTGTCTTCTCTGCTTCTTTTTTTGAAGAATTATAATGAATAGCAATATTAAGTCCTAGTTTAGACAGATGAATTGCAATCTCTTTTCCAATTCTGTTAGCAGAACCAGTTATAAGAACATTTTGTTTTTTTAATTCCACACTTACCCCCCCCCCCCCCCCAAAAAACTCTTTTCTTGTTGAAGAA
>JAZANE010000152.1:0-2569 GCA_036228785.1 Chloroflexota bacterium | reverse complement strand
TAGAACTTTTGCTTTTTCTGATTTTGAAATCATATAAAAAAATATAAATATATTTATATTATATAAGTGTTAAAAAAAATTTTAAGAAGCGATTAAGAAATTTTAGATTTTCTTTTCTTAGGTGCATTAGAAATAGAAGTTTTACTAAATCCACACATCAAACATTTTATAGATTTCCCATCAGAATCTTCATTATATTCTATAGTTCCTTTGGAACATCTTGGGCACGAATTCAAATAAAGCATAATTTTTATTATTTTTTCAAAGATAATAATTATTCGAATCAAAGTTTGCATTAGAAATTAATTACAAGTTTCCATAAATATCAGATTATTATGATAAATTTTGATAATATTAACTGAATGACTTCTACATCTCAAGATAAATCTTTAATTCCATATAAAGGGATATTTTTATTCTTTTTATCCTTCATTTTTTCAATGATCGTTATAATTTATTTTGTTGCTTGGGAATCATCTAACAAACTTTCTCAAGATAAAAATTACGAGACATCTTGGTTGGAGGGAGGTAGTATATTTTTATGTCCTCTTCACTAACTAAATTAAAAAGAAATATTGCAGAAATAGACTTCACTCATTACGGATGGGTTATAGTTGCGGTCGGGGCTATTGCTCAAATGATTGGATCTGCAATAAGAATGGCTTTCGGTATAATAATTGATCCTTTAATTGAAGAATTTGCTTGGGATCCTAAGTCTATAGGTATAGCCTACGCAATAATGTCAATTGTTACAGCATTCTCTTCACCAATAGCAGGATATTCATCAACAATTATAGGAGCTAGAAAAACTATGTATATTGGTCTTTTGTTGTTCCTAATTGGAATGATTTGGACAGCCCTAGCAACTACTATATTTGAGTTTTATGTTTCATACGGAATTATTTTTGGATTTGCTCAATCAATGTTCTTAGTACCAGTAATCCCAGCAGTTGCAGTTTGGTTTAAAACAAGATTAGGACTAGCTACAGGTTTAATTATAGGCATGTGGAGTTTAGGCCCTGCATTAGTTATTCAGCTCATGGGAATTATGCTTGATAAACTTGGTTGGCAAACAACATTTATATCAAGTGGCATAGTTGGAACGATAATAATGATAATTGCTTTACAATTTTTTAGAAATACTCCAAGAGATAAAAATATATTACCTTATGGTGCAAAAGAAACTGAAAATAATGAGAAGAAAGTTGAATCAAGAACCGATAATTACACTTTGAATCTTCAGAATTTTATTTATAAAACAAATGCATTTTGGAACCTTATGAACATACATTTTCTAGGTTGTGTTGGACATGCAGTTATACTTATAGGTTTGGTTCCATTAATGACTAGCAAAGGTATAAGTTATACAGACTCTGTTTTTTGTTTAACTCTAATTATGATAGTTTCTATGTCTACAAGATTTATAACTCCAATTTTAGGAGATGGGATAAACCCAAAGACTATTATGTTTCTAGCTTTTCTAGGTCAAGGTTTATTCGTAATTCCATGGGTTTTTGTAGAAAGTAAATGGATGTTCTATTTGGTAGGAATAATCTGGGCTTTACCTTATGGAGGTGAAGGAACCCTTTTTCCAATAATGAATAGAAAATATTATGGATTTTTCCCTATGGATACTACTTATGGATGGCAAATACTCGCCGCAAGTTTAGGAATGGCCCTTGGAGGATTCATACCTGGGCTTGTTTTTGAGGTAACTGGAGGATATGAAATTGCTATATGGATTTCAGCTTTTTTTTCTATCTTTGGAGCTATCGTAATATTAACTTTAGATACAACAAAAAAAACCTTATCTCCATCATTTGAAAATCTCCAATAAACAAACTGGAGAGGGAATTTCTATTTTGTTACCTGTAGGTTCAAAAGATCCATTTATTTCATTTATATAAAAACTGTAAATTGTATCTGAATTCTCATTAGCTACAAGTGCAAATTTATTGCTATTACTTATTGCAAAATTTCTTGGAGTTTTTCCAAGACTTGAAAAATGGTTCAAAAATTTTAGAGTCCCATCAGTTTTGATTTCAAATTGAGCTATTGAATCATGTCCCCTATTTGACCCATATAAAAACTTCTTTTCTAGAGAAAAATGAAGATCAGCTGTGGTTGTTTCAAGAGTATAATCTAAAGGAATTGTTGAGATGTTTTGAAAGGAACAGATATCATTTTTTTCATCAATTCTAAAAGATGTAATTGTAGAATCTAACTCATTAATGGAATAAGCTAGTTTATCATTTTTATTTATTACAAAATGTCTAGGTCCAGAGCCTGGTGTGGTACTAATTGCTTTTGAAGATTTTATTTTTTTTGACTGTTGATCTAAGGTGTATTTTATTATTTTATCTATACCTAAATCACATACAAAAAAAGTATCATCATCAAGAAAATTTATTGAATGAGCATGAGGTTCATTCTGTCTTTCAGTATTAATACTTGAACCTTCATGAGATCTTTTTTCTATAAAAGATATTTTTCCTTGATCTAAACTATATGTAGAGAAATCTCCAGAACTATAATTTACTGCAACCAAGTAGTCATTTTTGGAATTTAC
>JAZANE010000151.1:0-6838 GCA_036228785.1 Chloroflexota bacterium | reverse complement strand
ATCAATGTGCCAGAATATCCTTTCTTCTCAGCGCTATTCCAAAATTGTTTATAGCCAGGAGTCTTTATTTCTACCTGAGACTCAGAAGCTTTTGTTTCTTGAATACAAAATATATCTGCATCAATTTGATTAAAAAAATCTAAAAAGCCTTTCTTCAGGCAGGCTCTAATACCATTTACATTCCAAGAAACTAGCTTCATATAAACCTCAACAAATTTGAATAGTGAATCTTTACTATAAATATAATAAATCATTATTCAAACCCCTGAAAGCACCTCTAAGACAAACAAAATAAAAAAAACAATAAAAGAGCCACAAAATAGTAAGATTATGCCTTTTTGATTAATTTTTTTGACAAAATCTGTAATAAATTTTAGTTATTTTTGACACAAAAAAAAGTATAATTCAAACTGTATATATAAATAAAAGACAATTATAGGTAGCTATATGGTCAATAAAAAAACAATATTTTCAATAAAAAAAGGTGTTATTCATAATGGAACAACGCATGAAAAGAAAAATTATGTCCAAATGCTAGGTTTTATGGTAGCTGCATCTTTTGGAGGGGTTGCTGGCTATAGACAAGTTATTGAGACCGTTGAATCAAAAATTGATGGTAAGGTCTCACGAAGGAATATCAGAGGTGCTATAAAGGATCTAAATTCCGTTTATCCAGTAGAATTTATTGGCAATAAACAAATTGAAAGAATAAAAATAAACAGGAATGTATTGGAAAAGCAGTTAGTTAATAATTCACAGTCTAATATTCTTAGATATATCTATAAAGAATCAGAAGAAATAAAAGAATTTATCACTAACGAATTCTCCATGAATGAAAGGCAGTTCTACAGGTTAATCAATGGGGAGATTGGAATTTCAAATAAAAAAAACTTTTTTAAGCTAGCTGCTTTTATTTCAATTTTTTTATCTAATGATCAAAAATTTAAGTACTACCCTACATTCAGTCAAAAAATACTTAATGATCAAATAGGATATATTTTTTCTAAAACTACTCCCCTATTTGCAATTAATCCTACATTAGAAGAAATTCTTAGTTTGAGTTTTATGATGAATAGAGATGTACTAATTTATTACTATTCTAAGAAATGTAAAGAACTAGATTTTAGTGGAGAAGAATCTTATAAAGTAATAAAATTCTTAAATGAAAAAGAAATAAAAAAATACAAAATAAACCAAATGAAATTTTTAGACTTTTTTCATACCATGGATAACAATGGTGAATTTATAGATCCTGAAACAATAATTAGAACTAGTAATCTAGCTTTAGACAAAAGAATAAATATAATACCAAAAATTGAGAAAGACATAGTTGAATCATTACCGGAACTTTTTACAGAAATGTGGAAAGAATCAAAAAAAAATTTAGGTATACTAAGAACTGAAGTAAGTAAACAAATAAATTCTAGAAAAAGCATAAAAAGAGATCTTCTAAATGACAAACTTGCTGATTATTTAAGATAATATTTCAATTATTAATTGCAAACAATGGAGTTGAAAAAATTAATAAAAATCAAGAAAGAACAAATAAAATATTTGCTGCAGAAGCATCCAGACCTATAATAAGAAAATTAGGAATATCAATAGTATTGATAATCCTAACTAGCATTTTTGCTCAAATGAGGTTTTTCTTACCAGACAATCCTGTTCCAATAACATTTCAGACACTAGGTATACTTATGATGGGTGGACTTCTTGGACCAAAATGGGGTTTTGGATCTTCATTGTCATATGTGATCTTAGGTTTTATTGGCATGCCTTTATTTCAAGGTGGAAATGGTGGATTTGAATATACAACGGGTGTAACCGGAGGATATATTATTGGATTTATACTAGCTTCAACAGCAGTAGGTTTCCTAATTAATAAAGGACTACATGAATCAAAAAGTATATGGGCTTACTTTGTTGGAACTAGTTTGGTTTATATCCCAGCATTAGTTTGGCTGTCGTTATTAGATTTTAGCTGGCCTGAAGAGGGAAAAATGCTTTCTCAAGCAGTATATCCTTTTATAATTGGAGATGTTATCAAAGTAATAATAGCTTCATTACTAACAGTGGGAATCTTTAAGTCTAAATTGAAAAATTTCTTAAGATAATTGAAAAATGAAATTAAATTACCAAAAGGTTGGCTAAATTTATTAGAATCTGAATTCTCAAAAGGATATATGTCTGACATAAAGACTTTCCTATATAGTGAATACAGTAATAATAAAATAATATATCCAAGTAAATCCTTAATATTTAATGCATTTAATTTATGTGATTTTGATGAAGTAAAAGTTATTATTCTAGGACAAGATCCATATCATGGTCCAGATCAAGCTCATGGACTAAGCTTTTCTGTAAGAAAGAATATTCCATTTCCTCCGTCATTAAAAAATATTATTAAGGAGTTAGAAAATGATATTGGGGTAAAGTTTCAACAAAACGATGGGGATTTATCTAAATGGGCAAAACAAGGTGTTTTTCTCTTAAACACGACTTTGACTGTAGAAAAAAGCAAGCCTTTATCTCACTCTAAAATAGGTTGGGAGTTTTTTACTGATAGAGTTATAGAACTACTTAGCGAAAAAAAACAGAATCTTGTTTTTATACTATGGGGGAAAAATGCTCAAGCAAAAAATGAAATTATTGATAATTCAAAACATTTAATAATTTCTTCTTCACATCCTTCTCCACTATCAGCTCATAGAGGATTTTTTGGAAGCAAACCTTTTTCACAAACAAATAAGTTTCTGATGTCAAATAACATAAAAGAAATAAATTGGTGATAAATAAAATTATTTGTGAGAGAACCGATTTTTGAGGGACTTATTATCGGTTCTCATTATTAGTTTCGTTCCAATCTAGCAATCTAGCTACACTTTCTAAATATTGTCTTATTAAGACAACAATATCTAATATATTATCAAGAAAATAATTTGTAAAAAAATATAATCAAAAGCTGAGAAATTATTCACTTTTTTTTACCAATTATCAGTTCTTATACAAAACTGCATGTTTTTATATATTTTTTTTGAAAAAAAAATGTTCTAATTTAATGGTGATATTAAATTAAAAGAAGGAAAAAATATTGGATATTTATGTAGGTAACTTGCCATGGAAAGTAGATGATAAAGAATTAGATGAGCTATTTTCTCAATATGGTGAAGTATCAAGCGCTAAAGTTATAAAGTACAAAGACTCAAATCGTTCAAAGGGATTTGGTTTTGTAGAAATGGATGATGATTCTGCTGCCAAAGCAATAGAAGCTTTAGAGGGATTTGAATTAGAAGGTCGTCCGCTTAAAGTTAATCAGTCTAGAGGAAAAGACAACTAGTATCCTTCAATAATAAATGAGTCACCCCAATTTCAAGCAGAAAATTATTTCGAGGGTAGAAGAGTTTTTTATTCACTTAAATCATTCAAATGAAAATTTAGATTTAGGTTATTTAGAAGATTGCTTAATTGATTTAGAATCAGATTTTCATATCTTAACTAACTATATACAAGATGAAAGATTGAACTTACAACTTGAGGGTATGATCATAACACCTCAAACTGAAAAAAGACTAACAAATGCTGAAAAATTATTTAAGTCTGTTCAATCTGAATTTAAAGAATTAAGAAAGTTGATAAAAAATTTTGACTCAGTTGTTCTTAATAAAAAACTTATTATAGATAAATTTGATAAGTATATTTCACCAAAAATAATTTGGTTATTTGAGGAAGAAAAAACTATAGAGTATACAGCTCTAAAACATTTATATGAAACTGGAGAAATAAGATAGTGACAACTAATTTTATTTTCCATTTAAAATCTGTAATAATTTAACTCCTTAATTATGAAAAATAGAAAATCATTAGAAATCAAAGACTATAAGACAATTTATAAAGACCAAACTGGAGAAATTGTTGATAGAAAAACTTGGTTAGAAATTAGCGAAGATGAATCTTATATCATTAGAGATATATCAAATCAGAGAAAAAAAGGCTGAATCCAAGCATTGGTCCCTTCTGATGAACGTATAACAACTCTACAATATTTTTTCATACCTTCTGTAGAAATTTCTAACTCTTCTCCTTCGGATTCATGAAAAATAAACCCTGAATCATTTATAACTCTAAATGTATATTTTTGTTTTTCTTTTGGAGGCCTTTCTTTAACTTTCAAATGAATCTTTTCTTTTGAAAGTTGTAAAGTATCGAGTTCAACACCTGTGGATGAATAGAAATCTCCTTTTTTCATAGCTTTTAAAATATCAGGAGCCGAAAGTGATTCTGAATTTACATAAACC
Source organism: Chloroflexota bacterium (assembly GCA_036228785.1). Lineage (GTDB taxonomy): Bacteria > Chloroflexota > Dehalococcoidia > Lucifugimonadales > Lucifugimonadaceae > TMED-70. The sequence continues at coordinate 2,543 of JAZANE010000151.1, read as the reverse complement.
CATCCCCTTCCAGGATTTGATCTTGTCGAAGCAAACTCCTCTGTAAAATGATGAGCATCATCGCTAGCTACTCCATATATTAGCTTACCTGAAGATAAAACTTCATCCCATATTTCTTCTGTTGATAAAGAATATAAAGATCCTTCATTGTTGGCATGCATATGACCATTAAAAACTTCAAACGCCCAAGCATCATCAGAATACTTTATATCATCTGCTGAAACCCACCACTGATAATTTGGATGATTGATACTGGCTATACCGTTTTGGGAATTTATTTTTTTTACAATATCATTAATCGCATCAATATTATTTTCATAAGAACCAGGAAGAATAACTTTCTTTATACCTAAACCATTTATATGCAATGCTGCTGGACTTCCGTTTATTTCTCTTATTGTTATTTCTTCACCAGGAATCAACAACGGCCAGTTTTTCGAATCATCATCTAAAATTGTCAAATGGTTATGATCAGAAAGTACTAAAAAATCATAATTGTTTTTTTTGTACCAACTTGCAACGTGATCTGGAGAGGAATCTCCATCGCTATTTGTTGTATGAGTATGAATGTTTCCTTTTAACCAAACCATTTGCTTCCTTTATTTTTGATGTTATTATTTTTTTTATACACAAAATTTGATTTTAATGAACCTCTTTAAAAAATTTATTTCTTTATTTTTTAAGTACCCTGTATTATCTGCAGGATTCCTGATTTTTATTTCTTTATTGGGAATATTTGCTCCAATCATAGCTCCTTATGATCCATACATTGCAGATACAAGAGCTAGGCTACAGCCACCTGGTGTTATTAGTGGTAAATATAATTTACAAAACTATGATCTTATTAAGTCTGAAGATCAAATAAATCAAAAACCACGTTGGGAACAGCTCCTAGATCTAGAAAATTCAAATAAAGAAAAAAAAATAATACCAAAAAATTCTAAAGGAACTATTGAATTTAAATTAGGTCCTAATTCTAGCTTTGTAGATGTAAATAGAAATGGTAATTATCTAGATGAAATTGTGTTTGATGATTTTTCTAATTGCTTGGGACTATCACAAAATGAATGCCCAAAACCAAACCTGAAATATACAAAAATTTATAAAAAAGATTCAACAGGATATATAGATTTTATTACAGAAGAAGAAATTATTGATTACAAAAACGATATCATTTCTCTGGATCTAAGTGTAATACGTGAAGATACAAAAAAGTGGCCTTGGTGGCCAAGTGGATTATATTTACTAGGAACAGACACTATTGGAAGAGATTATTTTTCTAGATTGATTTATGGTGCAAGATGGAATTTAACCTTAATGCTTATTACAGGAGTTATAGGTAGTTTGATTGGAAGCAGTTTAGGAATGATAGCCGGTTGGAACGCTTTTAGACCCAAATACAGGTGGATAATAGATGAAGCAATTCAAAGGATCGTTGATATCACTAGCGTCATACCAATTTTATTGATAGCAATAATGACTACTCTTATTTTGGGCAATAAAATTTGGGTTTTTTCAATAATTCTTATTTTATTCACTTGGCAAAACTTCGCAAGGATTGTTAGAGCAAAAACTCTTACCATTAGAGAATATGATTATGTTAGATCCTCAATGATCTCAGGAGCTAGTACATTTAGAATTTTTACAAGGCATATATTACCTTCTCATTTGAATGATATTTTTGTAATTGCAACATTCAATTGTTCGCTAATTATATCTTTAGAAGCCGTTCTATCTTTTTTTGAAATAGCTATACCAAGGCATTGGACTGCTTGGGGTAACATAATAAAACTTTCTGTTGAATATTGGGATTGGGGTTGGTGGGATGGAAATTATATTTATAGATATCAAACCTATATTCCTGTTAGTCTGATAGTTCTCGTAGTATTTTCATTAAATTTTCTGGGAGATTGGTTTAGAGACAAACTAGATCCAAAATTAAGACAAATTGAATAAAAGATTTTATTTTTTTATGTTATGATCGGGAAAAGTCTATTTAAAGATATGAATAATTACGAAAAAGAAGCAATAGAAACCGCTCTTCGCTGGAATGAAGAAGGTTTTAACAAAAGAAATAAAGAAATTACTATAGAATATCTACATTTTCCTCATGTAAGGCTATGGGAAAATAAATTTTCAATTTTTGAAGATGCAGAAGCATTTCTTAAAGGATATGATATTCAGACAGAAAATCTAAAAAAAGAAGGTTGGGATCATACAGTAACTCTAGACATAAAAGCTGTTCAATCAGAAGAACAAAAAGTTCACCTATTGTTACATCAATCAAGAAGAAATAAAGAAGGAAAAGAGTACCATAACTTTCAAACTCTGTGGATACTAACTAAAATTAATAACAAATGGGGTATTCAGTTTAGATCCTCCTTTTTAGAAGGTGCATCACAAGTTTCAGATATAAGAATTTAGTACCAAAGGATATCTGTAAAACTCGTACCTAAAGCAAGATCAGATCCTAAAGCAAGACCTAATACTATACTCATCAAACCAAATGAACTAATAATATAATTGCTAAATCTTTCTGAAGA
>JAZANE010000150.1:0-7932 GCA_036228785.1 Chloroflexota bacterium | reverse complement strand
AAATCTGCTGCTCTAGATAGACCATAGATTGCAAGTTTTGGATCAAGATTTCTTTCAAAACGCATTGAAGCTTCTGTGGATAATCCTAATTTTTTTGAGGTGGATCTTATCATAGACGAATTAAAGTTGGCCGCTTCTAAAAACACATTAGTGGTATCAGATGTTATTTCTGAGCTTTTTCCTCCCATTATTCCTGCTAAGCCAATTGGAGATTTTTTATCAGCAATAACTATACTATCCTTGGGAAGTTCCCTGTGCTGTCCATCTAAAGTGAGTATTTTTTCTTTGGATTTTGATTTTCTTACATATATCTTGCTTGCATCGATTTTATCTTGATCAAAAGCATGAAGAGGCTGGCCTATTTCAAACATTACATAATTAGTAATATCTACAATATTGTTTATTGGTCTTTCACCGATTGAAATTAATCTTTTTTTTAGCCAATCTGGAGATTCCTTAATATTTACAGACTCAATTTGAATTCCTGTATACCTAGAGCATATATCTTTATCCTCAATTGCTATCATTGAAGTTTTTTCTTCAATTGGATAATTTACTTGATAATCAAAGTTTAATTTCTGAGAGAATTTTGCAGATAAATCTCTAGCTAAACCAACAACTGAAAGACAATCTACTCTATTTGGTGTAACATCAATATCTAAAATAGTCTCTGAGTAATAATTGCTTATAGATACTCCTAATTCATAATCATTTGGTAAGACCATTATGCCTTCATGATCATCGCTTATTCCCAATTCTTTTTCTGAGCAAATCATACCCTCAGATAATTCTCCTCTTATCTTTGATTTTTTTATTTCAAAATAACTATTATTATTTGGATCAGGTAGATTGGTTCCAATAGTTGCAAGAAATATTTTTTGCCCTTCTTTAATATTTGGTGCTCCGCAAACAATACTTAGAGTATTTTTCCCATCATAAATTTTAGCTAACTGCAGTTTATCTGCATTGGGATGAGGAATAATTTCTTTGATTTCAGCTACGATTACTCCGGGAATATCTCCAGTTGTAATAATCTCTTCAACTTCATTGCCTATCATAGTTAATGAGTCTGCTATTTCATCAACAGATTTATTTAAACTTATGTAATCTTTTAACCAGTTTATTGATAACTTCATAAAATTTAATTCACAAATTGACTTAGAAATCTCAAATCATTTGCGTGAAAATTCCTTATGTCTTTTATTTTATTTTTTAGCATTGAAACTCTTTCAGGACCTATACCAAATGCAAATCCGCTATATTCATTTGGATCATATCCAACTCCTTTTAAGACTTTTGGATGCACCATACCTGCACCTAGAATCTCAATCCATCGTCCTTCCCACAAAATTGACATATCAACACCTGGTTCAACAAAAGGGAAAAAGTCACATCTAAATCTAACCTGTTGATCTGATCCAAAAATTTTTCTTGCCATTTGATATAAAGTTCCTTTCAATTCGGAAAATGATATATTTTTATCAATTGCAAGGCCTTCTATTTGATGGAATTCCCATTCATGAGTCGCATCAGTTGCCTCATATCTGTAACATTTTCCAGGCACAACAACCCTTATAGGAGGATTATTTTTTTCCATTATTCTTGCTTGCATGGGTGATGTATGAGTTCTTAGTAAATAATTATTTTCATTATTTGTTAAATTAAGCCAAATGGTATCCCATTGATCCCTAGCAGGATGATCATCAGGTATATTCAATAAATCAAAATTATATTTTTCTGTTTCAATTTCATTTCCTTCATGGATTTGAAATCCCATTGATCTAAAAGCATCACAAATTTCTCTTATGATCAAAGTTGTCGGGTGTAAAGTTCCATGTGAAATATTTCGTCCAGGAAGGGTTATATCAAAATTGTCTGTATGTTTTTGAGTTTGTGAATTATTCAACTGAAATGATTCAAACAAAAGATTTAGGTCACTCTTTAGTTGATTAAGTTTTGGTCCAATAATTCTTTTTTCATCTGGGGAAATATCTTTCATAATTTTCATCAAAGAAGATAATTCTCCGTTTCTACCTAAATACTTAATTCTCCAATCCTCAAGATTAGATTTTTGAGAATTATCATTTATTTCATCAGAAGCAGATTTTTTTAGGTTTTCAATGTTTTTCAGTATAGATTCAGTGTTTTTCAATATATTAATTGTATTTTTTGTACGCATAAATTATATTTTAACAATTTAAAAAAATTAGGGGTAATTTATCTAAATTACAGGAAAAGAGGTCTTTATACTTGTTTTAGAGTAAAATAAACATAATTCAATATGGTATTTTTATTTTGAATAGTATATAAAGTTATTATCCAAATAAAACTAAGGTTTCAATTGGAGGAAACATGGAAGCATATTGCATGAAATGCAAGGGGAAGCAGACTATGTCTAATCCCCAACAAATAACTATGAAAAATGGTAGACCAGCTACTCAAGGAACTTGTCCCAAATGTGGAACTAAAATGTTCAAGATTGGTAAAGCTTCATAGTTCATATTTATATATTTTTTATATAAAGTCAAAATTGCAAAAAGAACGAAAGCTCTGTTTGCAATTTTGTTTAATGGAGGAAAATAATTATGGAGAATAGTGTTTTTGGTAAAACAGGAGCGAACGTTAGTAAGCTTGGTTTAGGACTGGCTCAAGTTGGGTTTCAGTTAGGTTCAGCAGAGTATGACACAGCTGACGAAATATTAAATACTGCACTAGACAATGGAATTAACTTTCTTGACACTGCTGCAATGTATCTTGACAGTGAGTCTATTGTTGGAAAATCTGTTGGACATAGAAGAGATGAATATTTTTTAGCCACTAAAGCAGGAACAGGAAGAACGACATCTCCTGATTCTGAATGGACTTATAAAAAAATCAAAGATTCAGTAGAAAACAGTTTGAAAGATTTACAAACTGATGTCATTGATTTAGTTCAATTGCATTCATGCGAAACTCATTTGCTTGAACAAGGTGATGTTATAAAAGCACTTCAAGACTGTAAATTAGAGGGAAAAATAAAATATATAGGGTATTCAGGGGATAATGAAGCTGCTATGTGGGCAGTAAAATCTAATTTATTTGATACATTACAAACCAGCTATAGTATAGCTGATCAACGAGCAAGGACTAAAAACATACTTACTGAAGCTAAATCAAGAAATTTAGGGATAATTGCAAAAAGACCAATAGGGAATGCAGCGTTGTTAGGACTTAAGAACCACTATAAAGGACAAACTCACGATCATTTTGGAAGTGCTTATGATGAATATTTCACAAGAATTATGCAGATGACCGAAAATATTGAAATAGAACTCGATGATATAGATCCTATTGAGTTATCTATGGCGTTCACTCTATTCAGAAAAGATATAAATGTAATAATAATTGGATCAAAAAACAATCACCATGTTGAACAAAATCTAGATTATATGGGAAAAAACCTAGAAATTTACCAAAATCTCATTAAACAGTATGAGAATATCTATGAAAAATTGGATGAAAATTGGAGACAATTAACTTAGAAATAAAAAATACATTCCCATGACAAAAAAAAGAATACTAACAGGAATAAGACCAACAGGTGCGTTACATTTAGGTCATTACGTTGGAGCACTACATAATTGGATCTCTCTTCAGGATGAATATGATTGTAATTTTTTGATTGCTGACTATCAAGCTCTAAGTGACCATTTTCATGAGACGGACATGATTAAAAATTCAGTTATTGATGTTACTTTAGATTGGTTATCAGTAGGATTAGACCCAGAAAAATCTAATTTTGTAATCCAAAGTTACGTTCCTGAACATGCTGAATTATCTATGCTATTGTCTTTCATTACCCCACTTGGGATGCTTGAAAGAAACCCTACATTAAAAGGAGAATTAGATTCACTTCCAATTGAGAGAAGAAGTGCAGGTTTCTATAATTACCCTATAAGTCAAATTGCTGATATTTTACTGCCAAGGGCTCATCTAGTTCCAGTTGGAGAAGATCAAGCTCCCCACTTAGAAATGTCTCGAGAAATTGCTAGAAAATTCAACAGAATGTATGGTGAAGTTTTTCCTGAACCAGAAACTCTTATAGGCAAGGTAGGAAGGCTATCAGGAACAGACGGAAAAGGCAAAATGAGTAAAAGTCAAGGAAATGTTATTTTGCTATCAGACTCAAAAGAGACTGTAGAAAAAAAAGTGAGAGGAATGTACACTGATCCTAATAGAATCAGAGCAGATATTCCAGGTAAAGTTGAAGGAAATCCTGTATTTCAATACTTAGACGCATTCACAGAGAATGATGCCAATGTAGAAGATTTTAAAGCAAGATACAAACAAGGTAATATCGGTGATGTTGAAATAAAAACTTACCTAGCTAATATACTTAACGTATTTTTAGACCCTATAAGAGAAAAAAGAGCTTATTTCGAATCAAACATGAATTTAGTTGAAGAAGCCTTAGATAAAGGTGTTTCAAATGCAAGAATTTCTGCAAATGAAACCATGGAACTGGTTCGTGATAAAATGAAAGTCTCAACTTATAAGAAAATTTGGTAATAATGATCAATAAAGCTGAACTTCAAGACTTTATTAATAAATCTAAAACATACAATTTGATTCCTACTTTTAGAGAAATCAGAGCAGATTTAGATACTCCTTTATCAATTTATCTAAAGTTATCGAAAAATCGCTACTCCTTTTTATTAGAATCAATAACTGGCGGTGAGAACTTAGCTAGATACTCAATAATAGGTACAAATCCTAAAAAAATAATAAAGACAGGAGATAATGAAGAATTAGGTAATATTGATCCATTAAAAATAATTAAGGATGAAATCAATAGCTATAAAGTACCTGAAATTGAAGAGTTGCCTGTTTTTACAGGAGGTGCTGTAGGTTACCTATCATACGAGACTATATCTTATTTTGAGAAATCAGTTCCAAAAAACAAAAAATCTACTCTTGATGTCCCTGAATCAATCTTTATGATTACAGATTCTATTGTTGTTTTTGATCATGTAAAACAAACAATTTTTATAGTTAATTATGCAAAAATAGATGAAGATAAAAATATAGAGAATATTTACAAAGAATCTTTAGAAAAAATAGAAGAAATATATAAGTTAATTAAAGAACCAATTCCAAAAGAAAATAATAATATTTCATTAATAAGTAATGATGATAAAAAAACTAAGGAAGAATTAATATCGCAATATGAAAAAAATATGACCAAAAAGGATTATGGAGCAGCTATAAAAAAATGTATTGAAAATATCTATTCAGGGGAAATAATTCAGATAGTTTTCTCACAAAGACTTACAAAAAAGACAGATGCATCAGCTATAGACATTTATAGATGCCTAAGAACAATAAACCCTTCTCCATATATGTTCATGTTAAATTTCGAAGACTTCCAAATAATAGGAGCATCGCCAGAACTTCTAGTAAAATCTACTAATAAAGAAATTGCTGTACATCCTATAGCTGGGACACGACCAAGAGGAAAAGATCAAGAAGAAGATGATCAAATTGCCAAAGAACTAATCTCAGATGAAAAAGAGCTAGCTGAACATCTAATGTTGTTAGATTTAGGAAGAAATGATGTTGGTAGAGTTTCTAAGCCTGGTACAGTCAATGTTAATCAAAAAATGGAAATTGAAAAATACTCACACATAATGCATATAGTATCTAATGTTACAGGTATTTTAGATGAAAAATACGATGAGTTTGATGCTTTGAGATCAGCTTTTCCAGCAGGTACAGTATCAGGTGCTCCTAAGGTTAGAGCAATGCAATTAATCTCAGAATTAGAACCTGATAAAAGAGGTCCTTATTCAGGAGGTGTTGGCTATTTTTCATTCAATGGAAATATGGATACATGTATAGCAATTAGGACAATGGTACTGAAGGATAAAACTGTTTATTTACAAGCTGGTGGAGGAATAGTTGCTGACTCAAAGGTTGATTATGAATATGAAGAAACTCTAAATAAAATGATGGCCCTTATTAAATCTGTTGATGATGCTGAAAGAAACTTAAAATGATTGTTCTATTAGATAATTATGATTCATTTACTTATAACCTTTTTCAATATCTATCAGAACTAGGGCAAGAAGTGGAAGTCTTGAGAAATAACGAAACTTCTATCAAAGAAATAGAAAATCTATCCCCATCACATCTTGTTATATCTCCAGGTCCATCAAATCCTGAAAATGCAGGTATTTCAAATGATTCAATACAATATTTTTCAAAAATAATTCCTGTTTTAGGAGTTTGCCTGGGTCATCAATGTTTAGGGAATACTTATGGAGCCAAGATTATTCAATCTGAGGAAATAATGCATGGCAAGATTTCTGAAATTACCCATGATGGAAAAGGGCTTTTTGATGGAGTACCTAATCCGTTTAAAGCTGTAAGATATCATTCATTAATTATCGATGAGAATACTCTTCCCAATGACTTTGAAATAACAGCTAGAAGTGATTCGGGTATAATCCAAGGGATTAGACACAAAAGTTTATCTTTAGAAGGAGTTCAGTTTCATCCAGAATCTATAGAAACTGAGCACGGAAAAAAAATATTAAATAATTTTCTGAAAATGAAATGAATATACAAAATATAATTACTAAAGTTTCATCAGGTACAGATTTAGATTTTGAAGAATCAAAGTTTTGTATGAATGAAATCATGTCAGGCCAACTTCCACCTTCTCAGTTTGGAGTAATTATGGCAAGCCTCGCAATTAAGGGTGAAACATTTGAAGAAATTGCTGGTATGGCAGCAGTAATGAGAGAATTTTCAATAAAGATAAAAGGTAAAGAAAATGCAATTGATGTATGTGGAACTGGAGGAAGCGGATTAAAGTGGCTCAATATATCAACTGCATCAGCAATTGTTGTAGCGTATTATGGGATACCAGTTGCTAAGCATGGAAATAGAGCAGCATCAGGAAATAGTGGTTCTGCAGATGTTTTAGAAGAATTAGGCATAAAAATTTCGTTAGAGCCAAAAGTTGTTGAAAAGTGTCTACATGAAATAGACCTAACTTTCATATTTGCTCAAACTTTTCATCCATCTATGAAATATGCAGCTCCATTGAGAAAAGAAATTGGTATACGAACTATTTTTAATTTTTTAGGCCCTCTAACCAATCCAGCTAATGTAAAAAAACAAATTATAGGGACACCAAATAAAGATTATGCAAAAAAGATAGCTCAGGCTGGAAAAAAATTAGAATTAGATAGAATAATAACCATTAGTGGAGATTCAGGAGCTGATGAGATAGAAATTGATAAAAATACATATGTTTTTGATTCAAAAGAAAATTTTTCTGAAAATATTTTTGAATCGCGTAAAAACTTAGGCTCTTCAAGGCATTTAGAAGTAAAATCTCCTAATGAATCTGCAAAAAAGATTTTATCTTGTTTTAATATGAAATCTGAATCTTCTGATGAAGAAAAAAAGGCTATCCTAAACTCTATTTCTATTAATGCAGCTATGGCATTACATCTTGCTGAAGAAAACAAAAGTATTGATGAGTGCTTTCAGATAGCCAAAGAAAATATTTTTAATGGAAATGCACTCAAAAAATTAGATCAACTAAAAGATTTTACAAATAGAAGCTGATGGGAATATTAGACAAAATAATATCAGCAAAAGAAGATAGTTTATTAAAAGAAAAGGCTTCAATTCCTTTAGAGAAGTTGATTAAAAGTAGACCTAAACATGAAACAATATTTTCTCTTGAAAAAATTCTTACTAAAAAAAATATTCTGATCTCAGAAATGAAAAGGCAGTCTCCTTCGGGAGGCAATCTTGATCAATCCCTTATTCCTAAAGATCAAGCAGAAACGTATATAAAAGCAGGCTCAGATGCAATTTCAGTATTAACAGAAAAAGATTATTTTATGGGCAGCGAAAAAGATTTATCTGATGTTCTTG
>JAZANE010000149.1:0-3295 GCA_036228785.1 Chloroflexota bacterium | reverse complement strand
TTTTATAATAATTTATTTTTTTTTTATGATAAAGTTTTTCTAAGCTAATAAATTTCAGGAGTTGACATGGTAAATAGATTAGAAAATAAATTTGCAATAGTAACAGGAGGAGCTTCAGGAATTGGAGAAGCGATTTCTAAAATGTTTTTTGATGAAGGTTCTTGTGTTTGTATTATTGATACTAATAATGAAAAATTGAAACTATTAGAAGAAAAAATATCCTCAAAAGAAAAAATTATTACAAAAAACTTTGATGTTTCTGATAAAAAAAGCTGGAAAGAATCTGTAGATACTATCTTGAAAAAATGGGGTAGGATAGATATTTTGGTAAATAATGCTGGATTATCTCTAAGGTCTAATTTTGAGGATATGGAAAGATCAGATTGGGATAGAGTTTTTGCTGTAAATTCAACATCTGTTATGATTGGGACTCAAAGTGTTATTTCAAATATGAAAAAAAATAAATCAGGTTCAATAATAAATATTTCATCAATTTTTGGGATAATAGGAAGTGCAAGAGGTTCTGCTGCTTATCATGCTTCAAAAGGTGCATCAAGGATTTTTACAAAAACAATAGCTGCTCAATATGGGAAGTATAATATTAGATCAAATTCTATTCATCCAGGATTTACAGATACGCCTATGACAGAAGATATACATTCGATAGAACAAATTCGTAAGGAACGACTAGATATGACTCCTATGGGAAGATTAGGAACGCCTAAAGATATTGCATATGGAGCTCTTTACTTGGCTTCAGATGAATCTTCTTGGGTTAATGGTTCTGAGTTGGTTATAGACGGTGGAGAAACTTGCTGGTAAATCTCCCATTCTGTTTTCAGTATTGAATAAAAAATAACATCTCTTCTTTTATTTTGAGAAATAATATGTTTTCTGAATATCCCTTCTTTTTTCATTTTCATTTTTTTCATAACAGATTGAGAAGGGAGGTTTCTTAAGTCTGTTTGTGCAAAAATTTTTTCCAGTTTTAGTTTTGTAAATCCATAATGAAATACTTTTTCAACAGCTTCAGGAATAATGCCTTTACCCCAATAATTTTTTGAAAGCGAATAACCAATCTCTGCTGTTTTATCTTTTTGCTCTATGTATAAACCTATGCCTCCAATCATTTTTCTATTCAAAAATATTGAAAACCTCGCATTTTCATTCCATGGTGTGTTAACTGATTTTTCTACAAACTCTTTTACACTTTCTTTTGTATGGAAATCTAGATATCTATGCCACTCCTCATCAGTTGAATATTTTTGAATAGTTTCAAGATCACTCATCTGAATAGGTTTCAAAGTTAATCTATTTGTTTTTAGGTATTTTGGCTTCTCTACGGTCATATCAAAAAAATCAAATCAATAATATTAGATAATAAAACAAATCTGAACGTAAAATCTACTTAGGCATATATAAAAAAAAGTTATAAAATTACAAAATACAAAAATTATAAATTTATGGAAAACCTTTCAGAAGACAGAATTATTCAGGACAGAATTGAAAAACTAGAAAAGATCAGGAAATTAAATATCGATCCATTTCCAAGTAGATGGGAAATTGATAGAAAACACATTGCTGAAGTAATAGATACTTTTACTAATAGTGAGAATTCTGAAATAAAAGGAAGCCCCTCTTCTATCTCTGGAAGAATAATTGCTAAAAGAGGTATGGGTAAAGTTATTTTCTTTGATATAAAAGATCAGTCCGGTAAAATTCAACTTCATTACAAAGAAGATGAGAGCAATATTTCTAAAGATTTTTTAGACCTTCTTGATATCGGAGATATAGTAGGAGTAGATGGTAGTGCCTTTAGAACAAGAAGAGGAGAAATCACTCTAGATATCCATAAAATCGTATTACTAACAAAGTCTATTCGTCCATTACCTGATAAATGGTCAGGTCTAAAAGATAATGAAATAAGATACAGGCAAAGATATTTAGATTTGATTTCTAATGATCAATCAAAAGAAATTGCAATTAAGAGATCTAAGATAGTTTCTTCAGTAAGAAATTTTATGAATGACAGAGGGTTTTTAGAAGTTGAAACTCCTATACTAGTTGATATTCCTGCTGGTGGTAGAGCAATACCTTTTGAAACTTTTCATAACACTTTAGATAAAAAGCTTTTTTTGAGAATTGCTACTGAGTTGCACTTAAAAAAACTTATAGTTGGAGGCATTGAGAAAGTATATGAAATAGGTAGATTATTTAGAAACGAAGGAATTGATCATGATCATAATCCTGAGTTTACTACCATGGAATCTTATGAGTCATACGAAGATTATAATACCGTTATGGAGATGGTTGAAAATTTAGTTGCTTTTGTTGCAAAAGAAGTCAATGGAACAACTAAAATTAAAATTGCAGAAGATAAATTTATTGACTTAGCCCCACCTTGGGACAGGATTGACTTAAGAGAAACTATAATCAAAAATACAGGGATTGATTTTTTAGAAGTCAAGAATAATAATTTATTAGCTGAAAAAATGATAGAAAAAGGTTTTGTTGCTGATCCTAATGAAGCTTGGGGAGTTCTGCTAGATCGTCTAATTTCTCAAGGAGTAGAAACCAAACTAATAAAACCAACCTTTTTATTAGATTATCCAATTGAAATGTCTCCGTTAGCAAAACTAAAACCAGGATCTAAAGATATAGTGGAGAGGTTTGAAGCATTTGTTTTAGGCCATGAGTTAGCTAATGCCTTTTCCGAATTAAATGATCCTATTGATCAAAGAAATAGATTTATAGAGCAAGAGAACTTAAGAAAAAACGTAGGAGATCAGGAAGCAGATAGACTTGATGAAGATTTTTTGGTTTCCATAGAGCACGGAATGCCTCCAACAGGAGGTCTTGGAATAGGTATTGATAGATTAGTAATGTTACTTACTGAACAAGATCAAATTAGAGAAGTTTTATTGTTCCCACAATTAAGATCAAAAGAATAATGTTAGATATAAAAAAAATAATAGAAAATAAACAAATTTATATTGAAGGTCTTTCAAATAGAGGATATGACGTAACTAATTTAGATATAGTTATATCTCTAAATGAAAATCGTGGCAAACTAATAACTGATGGAGATAAAAAAAGAGCTCAAAGAAATGAAGTTTCAAAAAAAATAGGTAATGAAAAAAGAAAACCTACTGAAGATGAAACAAATTTTATTAAGAATTTGGCTGAAGACTTAAAAAATATAGATATTGAACTAAATGAGATAAACGAGAAAATTAAGTCTATAATGCTTGAGATTCCTAATCTTCCTCATGAGACAGTTCCTGTAGGTATTGAT
>JAZANE010000148.1:0-3652 GCA_036228785.1 Chloroflexota bacterium | reverse complement strand
TTTTTTTCTAGAATCTAGATCATTTAATCTCTTGAGAATATCATCTGGCCCTCCTTCATGAGCCCAGCTAGGAAGACTACTTAACAAAAAAGAACTTCCTGTTGGATAGGGATATAATTCTAAAGTACATTCAACACCTTCTGATTTTGCTTTATCTATTAACTCTAAAACCTCTGAAACTTTACCTGCATTTTCAGCACTAGTTCGAGTATGAGAAAAATGAACTTTTACTCCTGATTTTCGACCTATTTCTAAAGCTTCAGGAACACCCCCACCACCAAAACCTCTTTCAGTATTTACATCTCTTAGATGAGTAATATAGACACCATCATATTTTTCGACTACTTTGCATAATTCAATTAATTCCTCAGTATTACTCCAAGCATTGGGATGATATGACATTCCTGTTGCTAATCCAACTGATCCTTGATTTAATCCATCTTCTAATAAATTTTTTGCATAATCTAAGTTTTTACTTGTAAGAGGTTTATCATAAAAACCAACTGTTTCCATTCTTAAAGCTCCATGTGAAACAGGATATGCAGTATTAATTGAAACTTTTTTGTGGTAATGAGATCTAAATGATTCTATTGTACTCATATCTAGATTATCGGGAGGGGTACCTAAGATACCACCTAAATATCTTCTTTGTATTTTGTAATTTTCTGAAGAAAGCGGAGCGTATGATAGGCCGTCCTGACCTAAAATTTCTGTAGTTACACCCTGTCTTAGGCTACTTGCATGTTGAGGATCATTCAATAAAACCCCGTCATGATGAGTATGTGTATCAATAAAACCAGGAGAAACAATTAACTCTTTAGCATTTATTGTTTCTTTTGATTCTTTATCATCTGAGTTACCAATAAATACAATTTTGTCTCCAAGAATTCCAATGTCTGATTTATATCTTGGATTTCCTGTACCATCTACTATATTTCCTTCTTTAATTAATAAATCAAACATTATTTATCAAAATCCTATTTACTCAGACTGACCTCTTTTAGCCCAATCCATTTTTTCAAACATATTCAATCCTGGATCTAAATTAATCCCATCGTCATTTTTTTCAGGAGGATGAGATAGTATGAATTCTTCATTTAATTCAACACCCCAACCTGGTTTTTCTGGCAAACTGAAAAAACCATCCTTAACTTCTGGATAGAAATCTGCTGCTTCCTTTACAAACGGATCAGCAAAATCATTAAAATGCTCTAAAATTTTTACATTTCTTAAGGTAAAGCATAAATGAATTGCAGCAAGAGTTGATATAACTCCACCGACATTATGCGGCGCTACCATTATTGAATAAATTTCAGCAGTAGAGGCAATTTTTTTTGTCTCAAATATTCCCCCACATTGTGTTATATCTGGCTGGATTATATCTACTGAGTTTCCAGCCCAAATTTCTCTAAATTCTGAAGCACCATAAAGTCTCTCTCCTGTAGCTATCGGTAATGAAGTTTGAATTCTTACTTTTTCAAGACTAGGATTATCACTTGGTCTAACTGGTTCTTCAATCCAACCAATATTTAATGATTCAATTTTTTTTGCAATTTCCACAGCTTGATGAGCAGCAAATCTACCATGCATTTCTATCATCATTTGCATATCTTCTGTAACTGTATCAGCGACTGCTTCAATTATTTCCAGAGACTTAAAAAGTTCAGACCTTGAAAGTTCTAAATCTCCATTTCCAAAAGGATCAAATTTTAGGGCTTTATATCCTCTTGATACAACTTTAGATGCAGCTAAAGAGAAACTATCTGGATTTCTTTCAACTGTATACCATCCATTTGCATATGCTTGTATCTTATCTTGGACTTTTCCTCCGAGTAACTTATATACAGGTTGATTGGTAGCTTTACCTATAATGTCCCAAAAAGCCATTTCAACCATAGCTAATCCTGTATGAACTACTTCACCTGCTTTTCCAAAATCAAGTAATGTAAATCTTCTGTATAAGGATTCGATATCAAATGGATCATGTCCAATAAAATGTCTCTCAACATCCTTGAGGTACTCTGCTACTGTATGTGTCTTTCCTAAAACTCTTGCTTCACCTATACCTGTAATACCTTCATCAGTTTCAACTATGATATACGAAAGATTTCTCCAGGGAGTACCTAATTGTAATAGTCTAAATCCTGTGGTTTTCATATTACTTTACTATTTTTCCGCCAGTTATACTCTCATCGTTATAGTATCTGCTGAATCTTCCTTCTTGTTGAGTAATTACTTCAATAAGAGCACTTTGACCATCTTTATTTGTTTTTTGAGCCTCATTGATAGCAGGAACAATTTCTTCTGGTTTTTCAACATATATACCTTTAGCTCCTAGACCTTCAGCAATAGTTGTATAAGAACCTGTATTATTTCCAGCTCCGTATCTTTCCATAGCTATAGGCATATGGTGGTCATATCCTCCCATAGTACTATTATTTAGCAATATAGTAGTAATTGGATTTTCTGATCTTACTGAAGTTTCTAAATCTAAACCTGAAAGACCAAATGCTGTATCTCCCATAAAGTTAACGCAGAACTTATCAGGATGGGCTATTTTAGCTCCTATTACTAATGGTAATCCATATCCTAAATGAGTTGATTTACCCCATCCAATGTAACTATTTGGAACAGTTGCTGGATAGAAAGGCATAATTTGGTCTCTTGGATGACCTGCGTCATGTGTCATGATTGTATTTTCATGATCAACTGCATTATTAATTTCTGTTATCAATCTGTAAGGATTTATAGGGACATCATTTGAATTTAATAAAGGAGCCCAATCTGCTTCCCATTCTTGTTTTACCTGAGCAATTGATTCTACTGTTTTAGTATCATTAGTTCTTGAGTCTCCATAAGCTCCTTTTGCTTCATCTATAAGCATTTTAAGAGTAGATTTAACATCTCCAAATAATCCGATTTCAGTAGGATATTCTTTGTCAATATCTTCAATATTATTGGTATTGTGAATTATAGTTTTACCTTCAGGGATGTCAATTCCAAAAGTAGTTCTTGAAAAGCTGGCTCCCAAACCTATTAGAACGTCAGAATCTTTCAGCCAAGACCAAACTGCTTTTGGAGCGGTTCTGTTTGCTGCTCCTAATGATAAAGGATGTCGTTCATCAAAAGCAGATTTTCCTGGCATTGTTGTAATTACTGGAATTTGCATTAATTCTGCAAATTCTTTTAGCTCTTCAGTTGCTGCTCCATATAAAATTCCTTGACCTGCCCAAATTACTGGGTTTTTAGCATTTCCAAGAGCTTTTATAGCATCCTTAACATCTGAGATACTTGGAGCTGTAATATTACTATTTGGGCTAGCATAATCATCCGTATTATCTACTTCTGCAGACATAGCATCGCTTCTCATTTCTAGAAGTACAGGGCCTGGTCTTCCATTTTTCAGAGCAGACATAGCTCTTCTCATTTGAGTAGAAATTTCAGAGCTTTTAGTTATTGAAGAACACCACTTAGTTATGTGAGCAAAGTTTGTTTGAGGGTCAAAAGCTGGTTTTACTTCAGCTATATTTGCAGGTGATCCAGCTGGGAGGTATAGAACAGGAACGGCTTCAGCCCATGCTTGAGCAAATCCTCCAAATGAATTTTCTATTCCTGGTCCACCTTCCGACCAAGTTGTTCCATCATATAGTAA
>JAZANE010000147.1:0-3786 GCA_036228785.1 Chloroflexota bacterium | reverse complement strand
TATAAATGAACTTTCTAAATCATCTCAATGGTCAGAAAAATTTTCTATAGAAAATTATGAAAATAAACATATTGGCAATTGTATGTTTTATGACATAAATAGATGGGAAAAATCCTGTGAATTTGGGATTATGATTGGTGATAAGTCTTTTTGGAATGGAGGATATGGAACTGATGCAACAATAAATATGCTTTATTACATTTATACAGAAACTGAAATAGAGAATGTTTTTTTGCATACTTTACAAACAAATATAAGGGCACAAAAAGCGTTTTCCAAATCAGGATTTTCATCTCCAAAAGAAGTAAAAAAAGGAAGATACAAGTTCTTCAAAATGACAACTAATAAAGATGACTGGTTAAAAAAATTTAGTAAAGTTGATATTAAAATTATTCCTGAGGAGGAGAAGGATTAATTAGTTCTGGGCCAAATGTTTCTGGTACTACATTAGCCAACTCCTCAACAGTCCATCTGCCAGCCTTTCTTACAGACCTTCTTGTTTCATAACCATTAAATAGACTAATTCTATTTCCTACAGCATGAACTATCTCTCCATTGATATGGGAAGCTGCATCAGTACATAACCATGCAACAACTGGAGCTACATCTTCAGGATCATAGATAAAATGATCTTCCTCTGCAGGCTTAAACACTCCTGCTCTCATAGCTCTTGTAGAATCTGGTACTGACTGAGTCATTCTGGTATTTGCCCCTGGTGAAATAGCATTCGCAGTAACTCCATATTTACCTAATTCTTTTGCAACAACTCTTGTGAATCCTGCAATTCCATCTTTTGCTGCACCATAATTTGATTGTCCGCTATATCCAATTAGTCCTGATACACTGGAGAATGTTATTATTCTTCCAAATTTTTGTTCTCTAAATATTTTAGAAGCTGGAGCTACAACAGAAAAAGTCCCAGTAAGATGTACATCAATAACGTCTTGCCACTCTTCTTTTGTCATATTAAATATCATTCTGTCACGTAAAATTCCAGCAGGAGTAATTACTATATCTAACCTTCCAAACTCTTCAATTGCTTTGTCAACAATTTCTTGACCTCCAGCAACTGATGCAACTGAGCTCGTTGATGCTACTGCATTGCCACCTAATTCTGATATTTCCTCAACAACACTCTGAGCAGGTCCAGTATCTTTTCCACTACCGTCTAAACTCGCTCCAACGTCATTTACAACAATTTTTGCTCCTAATTTTGCTAATTCTATAGCTATACCTCTACCTATACCTCTACCAGATCCAGTTACTATAGCTACTTTTCCATCAAGAGACTTTTCAGACTCATTATTTTTTTCTCCAAAACCAAATAGCAATCCTCTTCCTTCCAAATCAAAATCTTCCTGCTTGAATCTACCTTTAGAAAGAGGATTAAATAGGGTAACTTTTCTTCTAAGTTCCATCAAGTGATCAATGGTTCCTCCATGTACATGAAATATTTGAGAATTAATTTGAGCTGAATAATCACTAGCTAGATAAGTTACAAATGGGGCTATATCCCTTGCATCTCTAGATTGTTTATATGGATTATCACGTACAGTCTTAAATTCCTCTGGAACTGAAGCTGTCATTCGAGTATCTGCGCTTGGAGCAATACTATTTGCTGTAACTCCATATTTTCCAAGATCTTTTCCAACAACTTTGGTAAAACCTGCTATACCAGATTTTGCTGCACCGTAATTAGCTTGTCCAGGATTACCCCAAAGACCAGATGTTGATGAAAAAGTTATAATTCTTCCAGATTTTTGAGCTCTAAAAATAGGAGCTGCATGCCTAACAATTGAAAATGTCCCTGTTAGGTGAACATCAATAACATCATGCCATTCTTCTTCTGTCATATTGAAAATCATGCGGTCTCTTAAGATCCCAGCCACAGTTACTACAATGTCTAATCTTCCAAAGGTATCAATTGCATCTTTAACTATTTCTTCGCCAGCCTCAAAAGAAGCTACAGACATCTTATTTGCTTTTGCCTGCCCACCTGCTTTTATAATTCCTTCAACAACCTCATCTGCTAATGAAGCATTTTCAACATTACCATCCAGAGATAATCCTGGATCAACAACTAAAATTTTTGCTCCATGTGCTGCTAGATCTTCAGCAACAGCACGTCCAATACCCTGTCCTGAGCCAGTTACTATAGCTACTTTATCTTTTAAAATTTCTGACATAACATAACCTCATTTATTTTTTTTTGGCAACTCAATTAAAGCTGATGCAGGAGTTGTTTTCTTACCTTCAGCATTTTTCAATGCTAATTCTACTTCAGCAAAACCAGAAGATTCATTAGCATAAATTTTTGTAATTTCCCCATAATATTTCAATTCTTCATATGGGAAATCAACTCCTCTATATGATACATTAAATTTTTTCAATTTCCCTTCAATACCAATAAATTCAATTAGTAATTGTGCAAGCCAAGCACTTTTTAATGCCCCATGTATTATTATTCCTTTGTGGCCAGCTTTCTTAGCTACTTCATCGTCGTAATGAAACTCATTAAAATCTTGTGAAGCACCTGCATACATTACAAGTTGTTTTCTATCTACTAATATTTTTTTTGGACCAATTATCTGCCCAATATTTATATCTTCATAATAAATTTGATCTATTGATTTCATATCTTAACTCAAAAACGTTTTTTCTCCTTTTCCATAAAGAATGGTTGTGATTTCTTGTTCTGCAACGAGTATATTTTTTTGATTTGTATAAGTTGTTAGTGAAATCTTAAACATCATATCTCCAAAGCTACCAGACTTAATAAATAAATCTTTTAATTTTGACACTACGGTAATTTGATCTCCCACAAAAATTTTTTCATGAAATGTATATGATGATCCACCATCAACAAGATTTGAGAAAGAATCAGGGAACTGTTTTTCTAATCTTTTGGGTCTAAACAATCTTATAAATGTTGGAGGAGCAATTATTCCGCCAACATTATCTTTAGCAAACTTTTCATCAAAATATATTGGATTACTTTCTCCTATAGCCCTAGCAAAGTGTTCTATGCTATGTTTCTCTACAACATATGTTATAGGATCGCTTTCAAGACCAATAAATGATCTCATTTCATCAGTAATAATTTCTTTAGATGACATTATTTGTGCTTTTTATATTTGAATTCAAATATAAAAGAAGTGACTGATGAAGACAATAGAAAAGTTGCACTAATGAGATAAAAAAAAGCATAATTTCCTACAAGATTAAACATTGCCAACTCAAAATAAAATAAAAGCAACGAACCTATAAACAAAGTCACAGGGATATAAAATTTAGAAACATTTTTTCTTCTGCTGGAGTACAAACATACTGTACCAATAAAGAATGGAACAAATAAAGGGAAAATCACTCTTGATGAATGCAATTCAATCAAAGTTTTATCATCATCAAACTTTATAAATAAAAGAATTATTCCTGAAATAAAACTTATAAAAATTGATATATAAATAAAAGTTTTAATTATCCTTATAAATCTATATTCCATAATAATCCTCCAAATCCATACTTTCTTCAGGAGTTGAAATTGTTATAGGAGCTTTATTCTTTAATATTTTCTTCATACCAAATGGTGAATTAAATTTTATTGCTAGCTCAATATCGTTAGCAAGTATTCTATAAGATATAAGCTTCCCTATACCAAAGTGGGTGTGTATGACCTTATCTCCTAGAGAAAAATCAACTTGAATATCATCATCAATTTCATGCTTTGAATTAATATTTTTCTTCTCAAAGTTTCTTCTCCAAGAACTATCTATATTTTTATTTTTA
>JAZANE010000146.1:0-5562 GCA_036228785.1 Chloroflexota bacterium | reverse complement strand
TTTACTTTTATTGAAGAAAGTACTTCATTTAATTTTGAAGAATAGTTATCAATATAAATTCCACTTAAGTTTTTATTAATCCATTCTTTAGCTTTTTTTTTGCCTTTTACAACAGATGAATCTTCTAGTTGCACTCCTGACCCTACGTAATGTTCAAAAGATAATTTTTCTAATATATCGCAAATTGATTTATTGATTTTCTCAGAAGTCTCGATCCACCTGTCTTCTCTTGGAATATCCCAATTAACTGGTTTGGCATTCATGCTAATAGTTTCTTTTGTTACTACAATACTTCCGTTATTGATTTTTTCTGATAATTGAACTGCAAAATCTACAGAAATTATTTTTTCAGGGTTATCTTTTTTTATTTCTTCTTCTAATTTTGAAAAATCATTTTCATTTTCTATAAATAAAATATTAAGACTTTTATCATTGAAAAGTTTTTTTAGTTTTTTATTTGTAATAAATAAAGTACTCATTTGGTTCTATGCATTAGAAAATAGTTTGTTTCCTCAAGTATAGATTTATAACTATCTTTTATGCTGAGACTAATAATTAATTTCTTAGTGTAATTATACTTTTCGCTTAGTATAGAATCACAATAAGACTTGATATTATATTTTTCCATCATCATAAGTATTTTGTTTTTATCATTTTCAGATATTTGCTCTTTCGTAAAAATCATGTTTATATTTTTTTTATCAATTCTGTCAGATGACTGAAAAAGTTTAAGTATTGGGAATGATTTTTTTTTCTTTAATATGTCGCTTCCAATAGGTTTACCAAATTTATCGTCTCCCCAGATTCCAAGAACGTCATCTTTTATTTGAAACATGTGACCAAAAGATTTTCCTATCTCAGAAAATGCATCAAGGGAATCTTTTGAAGAATCTTTTAATATAGATCCTAATATTACAGAGGTTTTTATTAATGCACCGGTCTTTTTTTCTATCATTTCTAGATAATCATTGAGAGATATTTCTTTTCTTTTTTCAAAGTCTATGTCTAAATATTGCCCTTCAATTACTTCAATACAAGTCTCATTGACTAATTTTCGTAATTCGATTAATTTATAATCGTTGTTAGTTTCAACAGAATCCAGGGCTTTACTTGCCAAAGCATGCATAGAATTTCCTGAAATTATTCCTGCTTCTTCTCCCCAAATTTTCCAAACAGTCTCTCTGTTCCTTCTGAATTCATCTTTGTCTTCTATATCATCATGAATCAAAGAGAAGTTATGAAAAAGTTCAATTGACATTGCTATAGGTAATATGTTTTTATCAGATCCTTCCAAAGACTCATTGATAAGCATCATTATTGATGGCCTAAACGCTTTCCCTGATGATTCTGAAGGGTTTCCGTTTTGGTCAACCCATCCTAAAAAGTATTTATGAGTAAAATATAAAGGATCAGAGAGATCATCATAAAATTCCTTTGTATATATATTAAGAGATTTTTGATATCTATTAAATAAATTTGGAAGTTCGGGTTTGCTCATCTGTTATTTCTTATCTATTACTAAATTATATCCATTGAACATTTATTATGAAACATTTAATTATCTTATAATTAAATTATAAGATAATATGATTGCATGTTTTAACATTATCTATGAGTTATGTTATAATTTTATTATACGAGTGGAGGTAATATTATTAGTTTTTCAAGAGAAGACCCCGTATATGCTATTGGGATTGTTTCTAGAATGGTTGGTTTGCACCAGCAAACATTGAGAAATTATGAAAGATGGAACTTAGTTGTTCCATTTAGATCTCCAGGTGGCACACGCTACTACTCAGTAATTGATATTGAAAAAATAGAAAAAATAAAAGATTGGATAGATAAATTTGGAATAAATCGAGCTGGTATAGAGATTATTACAGATCTGCTCAAACAAATTAATGAACTAGAGCAAAAAAATAAATATTTAGAGTCAGAATTGATTCGATATAAAAGTAGAGGCTCTTTGAAAGAACTTCCACCAATGAAAAGGAGAAATTTATGATTACAACAGAAATTTGGTCAAAAGAAATTATGGATGAAAATTTAGTTGAGGCATATGAAAAAGCCGAGCATTTAGCTAGACAAGCACATTGCACTGGAGAATTTACGGTTAACCACATGATGTTGTCCTTATTAGATCAAACTATTTTACATAAGATAATTCATAGGTTTACTGGAGATGAAATCTTAAGTGAAAAACTTATCAGATCTTGGAAAACAAGTATACAGAGAGATTTGAATGTTAGGCTTGTTCCAGTTGAATCTACTGAGTTATTTTTTGATGATTATATGGTTGGTCTTTTTAGTATTTCAAAAAATATTGCTTCTGAAAACCAGAGTGAAAAGATTCAAGTTATTCATGTTATATTAGGTATTTTAAATCTAGCCAAAGATGCAAGAATAATTGGTAGAGTAGACTATAGATCAAGAGCAGGTACTAGAAGTGAATATACCACAGGAATAAAAGCTTTTGATCTTATTAAACAAGATGGATTGACTTTTGAAAATGTAGTTAGCGCCTATAACGGTGTAATGGGGAATCAAAACTCAAATTCCAGTGAAAATAATAAAGACAAAGAATCTGATGTAAAAACTAAGTCAGGTGAAAAATCTAAGTATGAGTTTTTAGAAAAATATGCTGTAGATCTTACTGAACTTGCAAGAAAAAATAAGATTGATCCAATTATTGGAAGAGATTCTGAAATCAAGAAGGTTCAACAAATTTTACTTAGAAGAACAAAAAACAATCCTGTTTTGATTGGTGATGCTGGAGTTGGTAAAACTGCTATAGCTGAAGGATTAGCTCTTAAAATTATAGGAGGAAATGTACATCCGTTTTTAAAAGATAAAAGAGTTCTCTCGTTACAATTAGGACAACTTCTTGCTGGTACTGGAGTTAGAGGAGAGTTTGAAGAGAGGGTGCAAGCTATTATTAAAGAGATGAAATCTGCTGATGGTGAAATCATATTATTCATAGATGAAATTCATACGGTGGTTGGTGCAGGTTCTGGGGGTGGTGCACTTGATGCAGCAAATATGATGAAACCTGCTTTAGCAAGAGGAGATTTACAGACTATTGGTGCCACTACACCTGATGAGTATAGAAAATATATTGAATCAGATCAGGCCTTAGAAAGAAGGTTTTCACCAGTATTTGTTGATGAACCTTCAATTGAAAATTCTATAAAAATGCTACAAGGATTGAAGTATAAGTATGAAGAACACCATGATTTAGAAATTTCTGATGATGCAATTGAATCTGCAGTAACTTTGTCTGATAGGTACATTAAGAATAGATTTTTACCAGATAAAGCAATTGATTTAATGGATGAATCATTATCAAAAATAAAGATTGAAAACCCAGTGACTCCTAAATCTATAGTTGAAATTGAATCAGAAATTGAATCTTTAGAAGAGCAAGCTAATAAGTATTTCCAAGATGATAAAAAGGAAAAATCTGAGAAGTTGTTTGAGGAAAAGTCCAAAAAAATGCAAGACTTAAAACAGTTACGAGAGGAATGGGGTTTCAATGAAAAACAGATCAATGTAGTCCAATCAAAACATATAGCAAAAGTCATATCTGAAAAAACAGGGATTCCAATTGAAAATTTAATTAAGACTGAAGCAAAAAAATTATTAACGCTTGAAGATAAACTGCATGAAAGAGTAATTGGTCAATCTAAAGCTGTAGAGAGTATATCTAATGCTATAAGAAGAAGTAGAGCTGGATTGCAAGATCCTACTAGACCTATAGGTTCATTTATATTTTTAGGTCCAACTGGAGTTGGTAAAACTGAATTAGCAAAATCTTTAGCAGAACTACTTTTTGATAATGAAAATAACATAGTTAGAGTTGATATGTCTGAATACAAGGAAAGCTATTCTATGTCTCGACTAATTGGAGCACCTCCTGGATATGTAGGATATGACGATGCAGGTCAATTGACAGAACAAGTTAGAAGAAATCCTTACAGCGTAGTTCTTTTTGATGAAATAGAAAAAGCTCATCCAGACATATTTAATGTTTTGTTGCAAGTTTTAGATGACGGTAGACTTACAGATGGACAAGGAAGAACTGTTGATTTTACTAATACATTGATAATTATGACATCTAATCTAGGTTCGAATAACATTACTAAAGAATCAATAGGTTTTATGAAAGCTTCAGACGAAAAGAATGAAGATATTCAAAATAGCGTATCAGAATCTTTAAAGTCTCATTTTAGACCTGAATTCTTAAATAGAATTGACGAAATTATTGTTTTTGATTCATTGACTCAAGAAGATTTATTACTGATAGTTGATAAAGTCTTAATTGATCTTTCTAAAAAAATAAGTGATAAAAAACTAGAAATTAAGTTTAATAAAAAAGTTAAACAATACATAGCAGATAAAGGATTTGATAGGTTCTATGGAGCTAGACCCTTAAGAAGACTTCTACAGAAAGAAGTAGAGAATAAAATATCAAAAA
Organism: Chloroflexota bacterium; assembly: GCA_036228785.1. Taxonomy (GTDB): domain Bacteria; phylum Chloroflexota; class Dehalococcoidia; order Lucifugimonadales; family Lucifugimonadaceae; genus TMED-70. The sequence continues at coordinate 1,088 of JAZANE010000146.1, read as the reverse complement.
TGATAATATCTAATGAGGTAAAAAGTGGTGATGTTTTACAACTATCCGTTCAAGATGATGAAATAATGGTAAGTGTAAAAAATAAAAAATAAAAAGAAAATTAATGCCAAAAAATGATAAAAAAGTTTTTGCAATTTTATTAGCAGCAGGAAAGTCTACTAGATTTAAGGAAGATAAAACTTTCTATAAAATAAAAAATACACCTGTTGCTATTAAGTCATTTGAGACCTTAAACTCATTAAACTTTATTGATGGAATAATAATTGTTTCATCAAAAGATAATAAAAGTAAATTTAAGAAATTTATTGCTGAAAATTCTTTCTCAAAGACTATAGAGTTGATCACGGGATCTGAAACAAGAGCAGAATCAATGATAAATGCTCTAGATTTTATTTCTCAAAATAAAATTATTACTGATTATATAATTATTCATGATGCTGCTAGACCCTATGCTTCAGAAAAATTATATGAAACAGGAATTGATTTATTATCAAAATTTGATGCAGTTGTGCCTGGGCTTACACCTACGGATACAGTAAAGCTTATTGATAAATCAAAATTAATTATTGAAACATTAGATAGAAAAAAGCTCATCAATGCTCAAACTCCTCAGTTTTTCAATTCAAAAATACTTTTAGATAGTGTAAAAGAAATTGATCAATATGATATTTATACTGATGATTCTTCAATATTAGATAACAAATCACTCAATATTAAGGTTATTACTGGAGAAGAAACTAATATAAAAATTACTACTAAGAACGATGTTAAATCAGGGATTATACAAAACGGAATAGGCTTTGATATTCATCGATTAATTAAAGGAAATAAGCTTAGATTGGGTGCAGTTGACATTGATTATCCTTATACACTTGAAGGTCATTCAGATGGAGATGTACTAATCCATTCAATTATTGATTCTATATTAGGATCTGCATCATTGGGAGATATTGGTAAATACTTCCCTTCAAATGACAAATCTTTAGAAGGTATAGATTCCACCATTATGTTGTCAAAAATAAAAAAACTGATAGATGAAAAAAATATTCATATAATAAATTTAGATTGTACTATTATTGCTCAAAAGC
>JAZANE010000145.1:0-14526 GCA_036228785.1 Chloroflexota bacterium | reverse complement strand
AGAGTATGAATAAGCTCCAAATAAAAAACCAAATTTTACACCAATAACTTCATATAAAAATCCTATAATTCCAATTGCTAAATAAATAAAACGTAATTTTTTAGCTGAATAAAATAAAATAAGTAAGCTACCAACTAACATGAATAAATTAGGAGCCCACTTAGGAGTGTTTTTTATAAATCCTAATTCTGCTAGAATACCGCCCATAATTAGTATGATAAAAATTAGAAAATAGATAGCAGTACCTAATTTTAATCTATCTAGATTATATTTCTCATGTAAGTAGTTATACATAGTCTTTTGCTATTTCTTGAGTTACTATTCCTGAAGACATAATTACTATCGGTGTTCCACCTCCAGGATGAACTCCTCCTCCAACATAATATAGACCTTTAATTTTTTTATCCTTATTTGAAGGTCTAATTATAGTTCCTAAGAATCCATGAGATACTTTCCCGTAAATAGATCCATAGGGGGCTGCATATTTTTTTTCAAAATCATTTGGAGTAATGACTTCAATAAATTTAGCATCATCTATTAATTTTTCAAGATTTTGTTTTACTAATTTATTTCTTATTTTTGAAACTGCATTCTTAATTTCATTAGGACCCCATATATCTTCTGTTGCTGGAGTGTTACACATAATAAAAACAGATTCACATCCCTCAGGAGCCAATGTTTTATCAGTCTTAGTTGGGCAATTGATATAAATAGTTGGATCAGATGGAAATTTTTTTTGTTCAAAAATTTCATTAAACTCATTTTCGTAATTATCAGAAAAAATAACATTATGATGAAATAATTCAGGAAACTTTTTATCAGTTCCAACTAGTAGAACTAGCCCTGACATTGATAGAGAATGATTTTTTATTTTTACATTATTATTAAGCATGCTTTTAGTTATTACTGGATCTACATTACTTACAACAATGTCACACTTTATTTCCTCTCCATTATTCAGTATGACTGATTCAACTTTATTATTTTTATGATTTATTTTAGAAACTTTGATATCTTTTTTTACTTCAATATTTTTCCGGATAATAATCTTTTCTAAAGCTTCAATCAATTTATATATTCCACCTTCTATATACCACGCTCCATAACTAAGCTCCATAAACGGAATAACAGATAATATCCCTGTAGATTTATAGGGAGATGACCCCACATATGTAGGGTATCTATTGAATATTTTTCTTAGTTTTTCATCTTTGAATGTTTTTTCAATAAGATTATTATATTTTTGAAAGAAAACTTTGTAGGGTGATTGTAGTAGAAGCCTCAAGTTAGAAAATTTTGGTTTTGAAAATAAAGATTGTTCAAAAAAGGTATTCTCTGATAAATTGAAGAGCTTTGATCCTTTTGAGATTAGTTCATAAAATTTTTCTAATTGATCTTGAGAGTCTGAATAAATTTTTTCAATACTACTAAGATCTAAAGAATATTCAATCTTTTCATTTCCAAACATATATAAAAAAAGAGGGTTGATTCTCACTAAATTAATGTGATCACGAATATCTTCACTAGTTTTTTTAAATAAATTTTCAAAAATATGAGGCAAAGTAATCAATGATGGTCCTGTATCAAATGTATGTCCATCTTTTTGAAAAATATTCATTTTTCCACCAAGATTTTTATTTTTCTCAATGATTGTAACTTCAAAATTTGAATCTAATAAATTTATTGCCGTTGATAATCCGCCTAATCCACCACCAATTATTACAACTTTTTTTTGTCTAGTCATAAGTTCTATCTTTCCATGTTAAGCCGTTTCCAAACTTCATGTTTTTCCATGATGATATCCCTAAAATCAGCATTATACTTATCCCAATAGGTTGAGTAAATATTGAAAAAAAATTATATCTAAACTTAATATTTATGATGAGAATAGGAATGAAATTAAGTATAAATAAAATCAATGAAATTTCTCTATTTGAATTTGTCAAAATCAACCACAAATAAATAAAAGGTGAAATTATATAACTTACTAAAAAAATTATTTGAAAAATAAAAAAAGATCTTTCTCTACCAAAACTTGGATAATAATTTTTTTTGAAACCATTCCAAATCTCTTTAAATGAACTATACATTTTTACTGAAATTATATCTTTACCGTCTATACAGTAATTCATTTCTCCTTTTGATCTCCATATCCTTGCTAATCTAGTATCTTCAAAGAGATCTTTTTTTACGAGTTTGTGTCCTCCTAGTTTCATATATGTTTTTTTATTAAATAAAATACATGCACCATGAGCAATTCCTAAATTTTCAGAGTCTATGTTTTTTTTTGAAATAATCATAGGGCAAGTTGTGTAAACAATAAAATTTAAAATTGGCATAAAAATTTTTTCTGATAGTGATTTCATGTCTATTTTAGGCCACGCTGAAAGCATGGATAATTTGTTTTCTAATGAATAATTTATAAGTTGACTCAGATCATCTTTTACTACAGTATCTGCGTCTATGAAGATTATCCATTCTGAAGATGACTGTTTAGCTAGTTGATAACAAGCAAATGATTTTCCTATCCAACCTTTTTCTAATTTTTTTGTTTTAGCAATTTTAATTTTAGAATGAGTTTCAGAGACTTTTTTTAGGACTTCCAAAGTCTCATCTGTAGAATGATCATCATAAACTATTATTTCTTTATAATTTTTGTTTGTTTTAATTATAGAACTTAAACAATTGAGTATATTTTTTTCCTCATTTCTAGCAGGAATAAGTATGGATAGTTCATTTTTATTTATAATCTTAGATTTTGAATATCTCCAAAAAATATTACTTAGACTAATTATTATTGAGTAAAAAACAAATGAACTAAGTATTATCAAAATTATAATATTCATTTATGTAACTCTTCTTGAATGATTTCGTTTGTCATTTTAGAACTTAAAATACACATAGGTACACCTGTGCCTGGAGTTGTAGAAGCTCCTACAAAGTATAAATTCTTGATTTTTTTTGATTTATTTGAGTTCCTAAATGGACCTATTTGAGAAAAATTATGGGAAGGCCCAAAAGCTGAACCGTCGAAAAGGCCAAAATTATTTTTCCATTCATGTGGAGTATAAATTTTTTCAAAAATTATATCTTCTTTTTTTATATCTATATCATTTTGCTGAAATCTATTAAAAACTTTATTTTTTAGTTCTACTGCTTTTTCAATATTATGTTCCTCACTAAACTTTGAAATAACAGGGCAAGGAATTAGTACAAAAAGAGAAGACTGTCCTTTTGGAGCTAAACTTGAGTCAGTTTTTGAAGGGATTGAAATATAAAAAGGTAAATCATTTGGGATTTCATTTTTGCTGAAAAGTTCATCAAATGTTTTTTTGAAATTATCAGGTAAGAATATAGTATGATGTGTTAGAGAATCAATATTTTTATTTATACCCCAGTAAAATGTGTATGCTGATGGAGTCATTTTATATTTTTTAGAATTAATACCAATTAAGTCTTTGTGGGTTGTTTCTGAGTCAACATTAGAAACAATAATATCGCTAAGTATTTCACTTCCATCCTCTAGAATTACTCCTATTGCTGATTTTTTTTCTACTATGATTTTTTTTATTTTGGAAGAAGTATTTATTTTTACATCTTTTTCTTGATTCAATTTAATTAGTCCTTCAACAAGTCCATACATCCCACCTTTTGGCATCCAGAGACCATACTGTAATTCTCCATAGGGCAATATACTAAAAAATCCAGGAAGTTTATAAGGAGAATCACCTAAATACATACTGTAGGAACTTAGAGCCTCTACAACTTTTTTCTCTTCAAAAAATTTATTAATCTCGTTATACATACTGTTTGTCAATCCTAGACTAAGAAGATTTGTTAAACCTGCGTTTATCAACCAACTGAAAACATTAGATGAATTCTTAGTAACAATATTCTTAAATGCTAGATCATATTTTTTTTGAGAACTTTTTAAAAATTCTACTAGTCCATTTCTGTCATTAGGACAAAATTTACTTATTTCATCAGATAGCTTATTGATATCAGAGCTGAGTTGTAGATTAGTTTTGTCTCTCCATACAAAATTAACCGCTGGATCAACCTTTATCAGATCAACATAATCATAAAAATTTTTACCAAACTTAGAAAAATATTCTTCATATACCCATGGATAATTTAGAAGAGATGGACCTGTATCAAAAGTAAAACCTTCTTCCTTTATAATATTTGCTCTTCCGCCTAGAGTTGGTTCAGACTCAAAAATTTCAACTTCAAATTTATCATTACTTAATAAAGGTCCTAATGACAATCCTCCTATGCCTCCACCAATAATTATTATTTTTGATTTTTTTTTCATATATAAAGTAAGGCTAATTTCCAGAATTTTCTCATGGGTAAAAATGACAATTTTTCTCTCAAGCTTAAACTGTATCTATAATCTGCAGGCATATCATTGTTTAGAATTTTTGAGTTGAGCTTTCTGTATAGTTCCAAACATGTTTTTATTGCAATTTGACTGTCTGGGGCAAAATAATCCATTCCTTTTTCTGCCTTTGCATACCAATTTTCAGCTTCTAATGCTAAAATTTTTCTTGCTTTTATAACATATCCTGAAAGCTCTGATTTATCTTTTGGCTTCTTAATTAGGTTTGAAGGAGCATAAAATCTGCCTCTAAAATAATCTTCATAAACATCTCTAGAAAAGTTAGTTAATTGAAGTGCAATCCCCAGGTCTTTTGATGGTTCTAGAAGATCTTCAACCGTTTTATTTTTATTAGGACCGTAAATATATGCTAAAAAATAACCAACGACAATCGCTGAACCATATATATATTGATTAATTAATGAGTCCATGTTTTGGTATTCTGATACGTCTATATCTTTTTTCATAGCTTCGATAAAAGAAAGATAGTACTCATCAGGTATTTTTTTTTCGTTTGCTGCTTTTCTATAGGAAGAAATAATTACTGGTATTTGATTATTAATCAGTGATTTCAGATCTTTATGGTTATTTGATTCTAAGAATTTATTTTTCCAGTTTTCAAGCATTTTATGTTTTTCAACCGAAGGTAGATCAAATGTATCAACTATTTCATCTGGGAATCTTACCGATCCATAAATTATTTCAACTAAATCTCTTTTAGATTTTGGTAAAAATCTTGTTACAGTAAAAAAACTGTTACTATAGTTCTTAATTATTTTTTTACCTAGATTCTTACATATCTTGTAAGAGTCTTCTTCAGAATCAGCTGACAAAATACCATCTATTGTTTTTTTTTCCAGAGCTTCCCATTCACTTAGTTCCCAAATGTTTTTATCGGAAGAAAAATCGTAAGTTTTATTTGTGATAATTTTTTCAGGCATATTATAATTCTAATGTATTATTTTTTTTCTTCACACAAAAATCATAATTAGACTCTGCAATTTTGAATAACTTTAAATATCAATAGATACAATTCAATTACACTGTAATAGATAATAAAACAAGCCCTAGTTTAAGTGTAATTAAGTACACTTAAACCCTAATCTATTAAAATTTTCAAATACTGTAATTAATTTTCTTGACTTAATTAGAACACCTGTTCTAAAATGAACATATGTTCTAATTAAGGAGACTTTTAATGACAACGAAATTTTCAGAAAATATTTTTAGTAAAACTAAAGAAACAAAACTACTAACAGAAAACAACTTAATAAGATCAATCGCATCTAAAATAATCAATAATGATAGGTCAGAGTATAACGTAGGTATCGAGTGTTTTTATTGCTGGCATGAGGCAATGAATGACCTAAGAATATGGGCATTAGTAAAAAATAAAAAAGAGTATACAAATTGTGCTGTTTTTAGTTCTTTGATCATAGAATGCTTATATCCGGCTGTTTTGAAAATGATAAATAAAGTTAACGAGTTTAATAACTTTGACTTTCTTTTTTCAAAAAATCATAATGAAATTTCTTATCAGAATTCAAAATATATTTTTTCTAATAATATGATCGAATCAAATAAATTATTAATAGCAGAAAATATAGATTTACAAGACGAAAAATTGGATTCAATAGATGCATTAGTGAAAATTAATATATTCAAGAATAGATATTCCTCTGAATATTTTTATATTTCACCAAATTGTACACATATTTAGAGGATTAATTATGACAATGATAGAAAATAATAATTCTTCCCACAAGGATTATTTTTATGACGAAGGATGTGAATACTCCAAATCATGTTTGCAATGTCCTTTAGTTCTATGTAAGTATGATGATCCTATTTTAGATAATTCAAAATCTAAAAATAATAGAAATATGATTATATCTAATATGAAAAAAACAAATATGACAAATAAAGAAATAGCAAAAATATTAAATATTTCTACCAGAACTGTTCATAGAGTGTTGAATCAGAATAATCATCAAAATCAAAAATTCGTGTTGGAACTTAAGAATCAAAATATAATCAAAAAGTCACAGCTTATATCTATGAGGAACTAAAATTCATACAAGGAGAAAGGTTTACCTCAGGCTTTTCTCAAACTACCTCCCAATCGTAAAGTGGTGCAAAAGTGGTGTAAACCATTTTTCACCATTTTATGTTTAGTTTCCAACAAGTTGCATAGATCGTTCCGCTATATTTAGTCCTCTGTCTGCTATTCTTTCAAGATTATGAGCAACCCATAATAAATATGTTGCTCTTTCAATCTCAAGAGGCTTATTTTTCATTAGTTGAATTAATCTATTTCTAACATCTGTGTTTAAGTCATCAATGACATCATCTTGTTTTCTTATTGTTTTGTATTTAGAATTTACTTCTTCAGGATCTTTTATAAGGAATGTATCTGTGCTCATACGTAATATTTCAATAGTTTTTATGCTCATCTTTGGAATGATAACTAAATCAGTTGGCAATGGCCTCACTCCTATTTTTATTGTTAGAACAGCAATACCTTCTGCATAGTCTCCTATTCTTTCTAATTCTTCAATTACATGCATGCAGGAAACTATTTCTCTTAAGTCAGACGCTAAAGGAGCTTGTCTTCTTAACATACTCATACAAAGATCTTCTATATCAGCGCACATTTTATCTATGACATCGTCAGCTTTGATAACATCTTTTGCTAGATCCATATCTTGTTTAAGAAGAGAGTTGATTGATTTCTCAATAGCTGACTCTACTGTTGATGCCATTATCTTAATTTCTGTTTCTAATCTTTCTAGCTCCTGATCAAATTCTACTCTAGCCATTATCCTATCCTTCCAGTGACATAATCTTCAGTTCTTTTATCTTTTGGGTTTCCAAATACAGAATCATTAGTACCGTATTCTATAAGTTCTCCTATTCGCTCTTGTCCTGCCATCATCACTGCTGCATAGTCACAAATTCTCGTTGCTTGTTGCATATTATGAGTGACTATTACTATAGTGACATTTGAAGATAAATCTTTTATCAGGTCCTCTAACTTAGATGTTGAAACTGGATCAAGAGCAGATGCAGGTTCATCCATCAAAATTATATCTGGATTTACTGCTAGGGCTCTTGCTATACACAATCTTTGTTGTTGCCCTCCAGAAAGCTCTAATCCACTATCATTTAGCCTATCTTTAACCTCTTCCCATAAAGCAGCTTTATTTAATGATGTTTCTACAATACCTTCGATTTCATTTGACTTAAATCCGTTTATTTTAGGTCCAAAAGCTACATTTTCGTATATGCTTTTTGGGAATGGGTTAGGTTTTTGAAAAACCATTCCAATCTTAAATCTAATATATGTGGGATCTGACTCGTTTGAGTAAATAGATGTTTCATTATATTTGACATCACCTTCTACTTTTGCGCTAGGAATCAGGTCGTTCATTCTATTAAAGCACCTTATTAATGTACTTTTACCACAACCGGAAGGACCTATAAGAGCAACTATTTTATTTCTAGGAATATTGAAAGATACCTTACTTACAGCTTTGGTTTTTCCATAATAAACAGAAAGGTCTTTGGTTGTTAATATTGATTTGCTAATATCTATTGAATCTATAAAGTCATTATTCATACTTAAATAATCTGTATTTGTTTATTCATATAGATATTATCACATCATAATTTATAATTGTTAAGACACTATTAATGGTTCTAGATATGGAAGATATATATAACTTAAATAAGTATGAGATAACTGATGTAATTGAGAAACAAAATTTTCCATCATATCGTTCTGAACAGATATGGAGATATTTGTATAAAAACGAGGTTGAAAGTTTTGATGAAATGAAAAACATTTCAACAAAAGTTATAGATTTATTAAAACAAAATTACTTCATAGGGAGTGTAAATGAGGTAAAAAGCATTGTATCCAAAGACAAATCAACTTATAAAAGTCTATTTTCTCTTAGAGATGGTCTAAATGTTGAATCTGTTTTAATGAATTATCCTTCAGATGATCATAGAAAACCAAGAAAAACAATTTGTATTTCTAGTCAAGTAGGGTGCGCCCTAGGGTGTACTTTTTGTGCCACAGGTCAACAAGGATTTACAAGGAATCTAACTTCTGGAGAAATAATTTCTCAAGTTTTATATTATAAAAAGCTGGATAAAAATGGTTTTTTTGATGAAATTTTAGACAAGCCAGAAAGCTCTTATAAAGGTATAAAGAATATAGTGTTTATGGGTATGGGAGAACCACTAGCAAATTATGAAAATACTATAAAAGCAATTAAGGTGTTGAATGATGATAATGGTCCTAATTTTGGAGCCAGAAATATTACAATTTCTACGGTTGGATTAGTCCCTCAAATTTTACGTTTAGCAGATGAAAAAATTCAGATAAACCTAGCTGTTTCAATTCATGCGCCAGATAATGAAACTAGGTCTGAAACTGTTCCTATCAATAAAAGATATCCCATTGAAATGCTAATAGATGCTTGTAAAGAATATATTAGAAAAACAAACAGAAAGATTTTTTTTGAATATGTTTTATTAAAAGGTCAAAACGACTCGCTAGAGCATGCTACTAAACTTGGTAAACTATTAAGTAATTTACTATGCCATGTAAACTTGATTCCAGTAAACCCTACCCTTAAGTCAGATTATCTAAGATCTAATATTTCTGAAATAAAGAATTTTCAAAGAGAATTAATGTCTTTTGGTATTCCTTCAACTCTTCGAATGGAGAAAGGGATTGAAGTGAGTGCTGGATGTGGCCAGTTAGCAAACAATAACTCCTATTAGGAATCTATTGCTTCTGCTAAAACTTCAACAAGATATTTTGGTTTTTTATTAGATAAATCAGCTATCTGATCATGACAAGAAATTCCAGTAACAATTATTTCTTCTTCTTTTGAAGAATTATTTATAGAAGGTAAAAGTCTATCTTCTGCCATTTTTTTTGATATGTCATAGTGCTCTTTTTCCATTCCAAAAGAACCTGCCATGCCACAACATCCAGCATCAATTAAATTTGCAGTAAATTCATTTGGAAGGTTTAATGATCCCAGTGAATTAGAGGTCCCATCAAGAGCTCTTTCATGGCAGTGAACGAATAATAAAAGATTTTTAGCTGTTTTATTCCAGTTTATTTGTTGTTTTCCATCATCTTGAATTTGCATAAGTAAATCTTGAATCGTAAATGTATTTTCTGATATTTGCTTAGCTTTAGATTTATCCGTTGCTAGGTCAGGGAATTCATCTTGCATTGAGGACATACAACTAGCTTCTACTCCTACTATCTTAATACCCTGCTCAACATATTTATATAGAAGATCTGTATTGAAATCTACATTCTTTTTTGCTTCATTAAGAAGTCCTTTGGAAATCATTGTACGTCCACAACATTTTCGATCTGCTATTTCAACTTCATAGCCAGCTGCTTCTAAAATTTTTACTGCAGACTTTCCTACTTCTGGGTGAATAAAATTTATATGCGTGTCATGAAAAAATAAAACTTTACCTCTAGATTTTGAAGTGTTAGCTTTTCTTTTTCTAAACCATGATTCAAATGTATAAGAACTTATATTTGGTAATTCTCTATTCCTATGAATTCCTATTAATTTTTCATTGAAAATTTTTGTTATGGGAAGCTTATTAAGGAAATTAAAAATATGAGCCTGAGGCCCTGCAATTAGTTTATATAATTTTGGCACACTTCCAACAAGTTTTGATCTAAGTGGAGTTTTATTCTTTTTATAGTAGTTATGGAGAAACTCATACTTTATTTTTGCCATATCTACATTAGCTGGACATTCAGATTTACAAGATTTACATTCTATACATAAATCAAGAACTTTTAACATTTTTTTACTGGTTAATAAATCTTCTTTCAGGGCTCCAGATAAAACACCTCTCAGAGCATTAGCTCTGCCTCTAGTGGAATGTACTTCTTCTCTTGTTGCCATATATGATGGACACATAGCTCCTGCATTGAGTTTTCTACATGCTCCTACTCCAATACATTTTTCTACAGCACCTTCAAATCCGCCTTCTTGAGTAAAATCTAAAACTGTGTCTATAGTTTTTAGCTTATATGCTGTTCCATATCTCAAGTTATCTCCCATTTTAGGAGTATCAAATATTTTTCCAGGATTCATAATTGTTTCTGGATCAAAAGCTTGCTTCAGATCCCTAAAAGAATCAATAATTTTTGGCCCATACATCTTTTCAGACCAAACTCCTCTTACAATTCCATCTCCATGTTCACCACTTAAAGATCCTTCAAATTCTTTTACCAGGTCTGATATCTCGTCAGAAATTTTAATCATTCTGTCTATACCTTCTTGATTCTTGAGGTTAATAGTAGGCCTGATATGCAAACATCCTTCTGACGCATGACCATAATATCCAGCCTCGGTTCCGTTATTTCTTACTATTTCATCAAATCTTTTTACATATTCTGGGAGTTTTTCTGGAGAAACAGCTGTGTCTTCAACAAAAGGTATAGGTTTTTCGTCACCTGGAATATTCATCATTAATCCTAAACCTGCCTGTCTCATTGCCCAAACCTGTGCTATTTTAGAAGGTTCATAAAGTTTTGTAACAGCATAAGAAAGATTCAACCTATTCATCTTTTGAGAAAGATTTTCTATTTTACTCTTAACTTCTTTTTGCGAATTACCATTCATTTCCACAACAAGAATATCTGTTGGATCTCCTTGTAAAAAGTCAAGATTTCTAGAGAATCCTAGAGATTGTTTTGCTTGAGTAATAATCATCTCTCCAATATGTTCAACAGCTGCAGGGCCTTCATCTAAAGTAGCTACAGTTGCTTCCATTGATTCTACTAAATCCTTAAAATGAAGAATTGCTAATCCAACAAATTTTGGAATTGGTTCTAAATTCAATTTAGCCTTTGTTACCGCAGCTAAAGTTCCTTCAGATCCTACCATTATATTTACTAGGTTTATCTTGTTTGAATTTGGATGTACAAGATCTAAATTATATCCACCAACCCTTCTATTAACTTTAGAATATTTATTTGATATTTCATCATAGTATTTTGATGATAAACTCATAACATCTCTGTATATTTTTCCTTCTAGATTTGAAAGAGAAATTTTATCCTCTAAAACTTTTCCAGATATTTCTTCGAAATAAGCTTTAGAGCTATCTGATAGAATAACTTCCATTTCTTTAACTTGATCTACAGTTTTTCCATAAATAACAGAGTGAGCTCCACAAGAATTGTTACCCATTGCTCCACCTACATTTGCTCTTGATTTTGTAGAAGGATCAGGAGTGAAGTGAAGATTCGTATGCTTAAGTCTCTGATTTAAGTTATCAATGGTTATTCCTGGTTCAGTAATCACATAATTTTCTTCAGAATTGATTTCTAAAACGTTATTCATATATTTGGAAAAGTCCATAACAACTGCCGAGTTTACAGTTTGTCCAGATAAGCTTGTACCACCTCCTCTAGGAAGTACTGCAGTGTTATTTTTATTACAAATATCAATTATTGCCGAAACATCGTCAGAGTTTTTAGGTAAAGTCACTCCTATTGGAGTCATGCTATAGATAGAACCATCTGTTGAATACATCTGCTTGTATACATCGTCGAAGTTAACTTCACCTTGTATACTATTTTTTAATTCGTTCTCTAGAAAAGAATAAACATCATCAGATTTCTTTTTCTTTGCTAGAGTCATAGAATTATTTTATAGAATCTATTGTGTAAACTTGCTCTCCTGCTGGAGTGCTAACAGTTACTTCGTCTCCCAATCTTCTTCCGAGTATTGCTGCACCTACAGGTGAGACACTAGAAATTTTACCAACAAGAGGATTGGCTTCGTTTGCTTCTACCAACTGATACTCATGGTTATTTTTACTTTGGTGATTAATAACACTAACTTTTGAACCAATAACAATTTGATCCCCTTGGGAGCTGCTATCTATTATATTAGCTACTTTTAGTATGGCTTCAATTTCATATATTTTTGAATTTACCATTTCAATTTTTTCCCTTGCAGCATCGAGCGGGGCATTCTCTCTTATATCACCATCAGCGGCAGCTTTTCTTACTTCATCAGCTAGTTTGGGCATTTCCGTTTTATATTCTTTTAATTGTTTCTCATAATCTTTATAACCCGCTTCAGTAAGATTTATCTCTTCATTTTTTGTGGCTTCGAGTTTTTTTGTAATTTTACCTACATTAGATTTTTTCATTCTAAGATGAGATGCTAAATTACCACTTGAAAGATCATTATTCTTGAGGAAAGTAAGAAATTTTTTTAAGTATGCTACTTTTTGAGGAGCCGAATCTGTACTTGTTCTCTTTGCAAACTCATCTGAATAAGCACCAACTTCAGAAGGAGTTATGCTTTTTATTTCTCTTTCGGGACCAAACCATCTTACCATTCTACCAATCTCTTGTTGAGCAACATTATTTAGTTTTCTTGGTGAATTTTGGACATAAAATTGAAATGCTGAGGTTAGGTCTGTAAATACTAGTTTATCTTCAAGAGTTTCTTGTTCTGTATTTATTATTTCAGTCAATTTAGCCCCCACAGTTAAATTTCGTATCATAATATTTTAAATTATATTTTTGATTAATGTACGCTAATAAGACTTGTTTTTCTAAAGAAATAATTCATTTTAGAAATTTTTTTGATAGTATTAAATAATTCATAAAAGTAAAGAAATATATAAAAAAAGAATTTATCCAGAGAAAATTTATCAAAAATGCCAAAGAGAACCTATCAACCAAAGAATAGAAGAAGATCAAGAGTCCATGGATTCAGAAGTCGAATGAGAACTCCTAGTGGAAGAAGAGTTTTGGCAAGAAGAAGAACTAAGGGCCGTGAAAGACTAACTGTATAAACCAAATTTTGGAAATAAAAAGTTTAAATAAAAACTCAGAATTTTCTTACATAAGAAAGTTTGGAAAAAAAAATAAATTTAATTTTATAACTATAAGTACTACAAAAAACGAAAATAAGGATTTTAAGCTTGGATTTCAAATTAGTACTAAAACAGGAAATGCAGTTTTTAGAAATAAAATTAGGCGGCAACTGAAAGATATCTTTTATCAATTTCTCAAGAAATATGATAAAGATCATAATAAAACAGGATTATGGATTTTGGTAAATGTTAATCCTAGAATTGAAAAATTTCATTTCTCTGAATATAAATCTTTTTTAGAAAAGATAGATTTATAGTGAAAAAGATGACAATTAGTTTGGCTAATAATTGGCTGAAGTATTCATTAGGTTATATTTTAGATTTATATAAAATGTGTGTATCTCCATACATTAATAGTCAATGCTTTTATGCAGAAACCTGTTCTTCCTATTCCAAAAGAATCATATTGGAAAAAGGCGTAATTATTGGATCGTATTTGACTTTTTTTAGACTGATTTCGTGTACTTTCAAACCAGTATCCTTTGATCTAAAAAAAATAAGGAAAAATAAGGTGTTTTTACTTACTTTTCCTGTGATATCAATTCTATTTGTTTCATGTATGAGTTTTTCATATGAGGGAGGATGGTCTAACATTGTTTATTCTAAATCTGATGATTCTTATTTGGTAACTACTAGCAAGGGTAAATTACATAAATTTCGATTGTCTGATGGAGTTCCAGTAGTTGATTGGACTTATCCTAAAGAATCAAAAAATACATCTTATTCTGATCCATTAATATTTCAAAACTCAGTTATAAGTTCAAATTTTAGCTGTAGAGGGAACTCATGTGAAGGTGAAATTTTTCAATTAAATTTATTAAACGGAGAACTTCAATGGGAAATAAATACAAATACTAAAATTAGTCCAAAAATAGCTATTAATGATAATATACTTGTTTACGCTACTCTAAAAAAACAAACTGAGGTATCCAATAATAAGGAAGCAGAAATTCATTTTTTAGAATTGTCTGAAAATTCTTATGATTTTTTAGGGAAAATTACTCTAGAGGGTGAAATATGGACTGGAATATACCTATTCAATGAAAAATTTGTTGTTTCTACTTTAGATGGATGGGTTTATATTCTAGATCCTTACATCAATTCGTCAGAAGAAATAACCTTAGAGAATATAATGATCGATTCTAGAAAATTTCCATATTCTATAAATTCACCAATTTCTTATTCAAATA
>JAZANE010000144.1:0-7972 GCA_036228785.1 Chloroflexota bacterium | reverse complement strand
TTTCCTGTCATTGTTCCAACCCCAGATTTTTCTCTAGCAGTTGGAAAGTCAGAAGGCCCCCCTACGGGATAAGTTGCCATTACACCGTTATTGAAAATAAGCGTAGTTATTCCAATTTTTTGTCTAGTAGCTGTTTCAAAATCCATTCCTGACATTCCAAATGCTCCATCACCCATTACGTTTATGCAAAATTTATCTGGGTGAGCCATTTTAGCACCTATAATTAGCGGAAGACCGAATCCTAGATGAGTAGTTTTTCCCCACCCAATATAGCTTCTAGGTGTAGTTGCCTTGATGAAAGCAACCATTTGTTCTCTTGGGGCACCTGCATCATGAGTAATAATACTGTTTTCAAGATCTAATATATTATTCATTTCTTGAACAACTCTGTATGGACTTAGTGGCTCCTCGTCACTATTTAGAAATGGTTCAAATTCCTCTTCAAATTCTTTTTTGTACTTTGCAATTTCATTTCTAATATTTGAATCATCCATTCTTGAAGTCCCATAAATTTCTCGTAAGTCTTCAATTAGTAGATTTATTGTTTCTTTTGTGTCTCCAATTAATGGTATTTCAACAGACTGATCTTTGTTAATATCATCTGGGTTGTCTACGTTTTGAATGATTTTCTTTCCAGGTGGTATATCTTGAGCATAAGGAGTAGCAGTCAAGCTAGTTCCTAGTGCAAGAATTGTGTCAGAACTTTGTAAAAATTCTTTTGCTGCCAAAGTTGTTGTTTGAGAACCTGCCCCCAAGGAAAGATCATGTCTTTCATCAAAAGCGGATTTACCTGGCATGCTTGTATATACAGGAACTGAAAGAAGCTCAGCTAGTTCTTTTAATTCTTCAGTCGCTTCTGCCATTAATACTCCCTGACCAGCCCAAATCATTAGATTTTTTGAATCATGTATTAAGTTTGCTGCATCTTGTATAGCTTCTGTTGAAGGTCTATAAGTGTATCTTTTTGGAGAATGATATGAATTAATAATCCCTTCAGGAACTTCATTGCCACATATATCTTTAGTCATTTCTACGACAACAGGACCTGGCTTCCCATTTCTTAAGTGATGAAAAGCTCTTCTCATAATATTAGGAATATCTTCTACTCTTAGGATTGATTCAGCATATTTTGACATAGGTTCGTACATTTTACTAGCCCAGAAATTTGGTTTAGTTTGAATACTACTTATTGGATATCCTGCAGGCATCACAAGCACAGGAATATTATCAGCATAAGCTTGGCTTAATGCTCCCATAGAGTTTTCCGCTCCTGCAGCATCTTGCATTACAAACACTCCAAATTTTTTCCTGTCATTTGTCCTGGAATAGCCATCTGCTGCCATTAATGCCCCTCTTTCATGTCTGAACGCAACAATCCTTATATCTTCTTTCGCTGCAGCTTCAATAAGAGGGTTACTTGGATAACAAGCTATCCATTCAACTCCTTCAGCCTTAAGGGTTTTTGCTATTAACTCAAATCCATTCATTATCATTACTCCAATTTTAGATTTTATTTTCTATTCTTATTTTTATCATCATCATAAGTTTCCATCAATCATTAATTCAATTAGTCTTGGTTTTTTTGAATTAATAGCTTTTGAAACTTCATTTTCAATATCATTTGGATCTGTAATCCTTACACCCTCAACACCCATTGATTTAGCAATCTCTGTATGGTTAAGAACCATAGGAAAGTCCATGTAAGGATACTCACCTGATGTTTCATCTTCTTTTCTGATTTTTTTTCTATAGTAATCAATATTTACTTTTAATATCCTATAAGATTGATTATTCAAGATAATAAATACGCATGGAATATTATCGTTAGCCGCTGTCCAGTATCCTTGAACTGTCATCATAGCTGATCCATCACCGATAATACCAATCACATTTTTATCAGGTGCTGCACATTGAGCTCCTAAAGTTGCTCCAACCCCGTATCCAATTGCTCCTCCTCTTCCAGAAAACATTTGCTCAGAATTTTCAAATCTTAAGTATTGCATCACAGCAGACTTATGACTAATTGCATCATTTACTATTATTGAGTCTTTTGGAACAGCTTTCGATAATTCGAACATTGCTCTTTCAGGAGACATTAATTCATTATTCCAGTTTGCCTCTGCAGCTTTATTCACTATCTCTAGGTTTTCCTTTTTTATTGCTGAAATTCTTTTTTTTCTGTCAGCAACATTACTGATCTTTGTGAAATCTACAGTTTCAATTATTTGATTTAAAATTACTCTTAAGTTTCCTATACCTGTTATTTTTGAAGGCTGCCTATTTCCCAGACTATTTGGCTTTGAATCTAAAAATATCATCTCAGTTTTATTAGATATCAATACATCTCCCTCATAAAACCAATCTGAAAACAACTCAGCTCCTGCGGAAATAACTAAGTCTGAATTATTTATTAATGATCTTTGATTATCATTTCTAATTGTATGAAAGCCTACCATTTGTTCATGATCTGTAGGAAAAGGAATATTTGATCCTTCAATGAATACCATCATTCCCGCTTTTTCTGCTAGATCTACAGCTTCTTTTAGAGCATAATCTTCTGCGATTCTGTCACCTACTATCAGTACTGGATAAGAAGATTTTTCTATTTCATTTGAAATGTTTTTTATAGTTTCATTATCTAATCCTCCGTAAGTAGGCAGAGTGGAAGGATAGATATCCATATCAGCAACTCCATCTAATGCGTTTGAAGTAAATCCTACAAAAACAGGACCCTTTGGGTGTGTATTTGCTTCAATGAATGCTTTTCTCATTAGTGCTGGAACCTGATCAGGTAATACTGCTTCTGCAGTCCATTTTGTAAATGGTCTAGCCATTTCTAATAAGTCTCTGTTTCTTAGATTCCTTTTGTCATAAGTTGCTGATGTTACAACCATTGGTGTACCTGTAACGTAGGCGTCATTCATTAGACTAAATCCATTTAGAAGACCAGAGTCTATATGAAGACTTAAGAAAGATGCTTTATTATTTACTCTTGCATCACCATCTGCCATTCCAGTAGCTACACCTTCTTGTAAAGTCAGCAAATATCTTAATTCTTTGTGCCTAACAATTTCTTCCATTATTGGGCCTTCACTAGTGCCTGGGTTCCCGTAAACATTAGTAATACCTTCTGCTTTTAGGCATTCCATAAGAGCTGCCTTACCTGTCATTTTCATACTTTTCACCGTAATTTTTTATTAATTTATATAAATTGTTTTTTAGTGTACATTGATCTGTTCTATAGTCCATAAAATATTAGTATAAATAATGCAATATTCAATCATAATAATTGATTAATTACTTATTAAACTGTAGAAATTAATAAATCTACTTTTGGAGGACTTATGAAAATAACAGATATTGTGATCAATTTGACTCAAGGAGCTGAGACTAAGGATGCTCAGCAGTTTGTAGGGAAACCTTCTAGAACAATTGTGAAAATAGAAACGGATGAAGGCATTTTTGGAATAGCTGAAGGCCCAAGAAATTATTATCTATTTAAGGCATATTTAGATGAAATGATCAAACCTTTGCTAGTTGGTCTTGATCCAAGAAATCCTAAAATGATTTGGGAAATGCTTTCTCACGGTACAGGTCCAGGTTTAGCAACAAAAATCAATCCACAAGTTGTTGGAGCAATAGATGTGGCTCTATGGGATCTTTCAGGTAAAGCTGCTGGAGTTCCTGTTTATCAACTTTTAGGAGGTGCAGCAAGAACAAAAGTTCAGCTTTATTGGAGTAGAGGTAGCGGTTGGAGAAAAACTCCTGATCAAATGCTTGATGATGTAAAACTAGGATTTGATAAGGGATATAAAGCATTTAAGATAAGAATGGATTGGAGGTCATTTAGACAAGACCAAGATCCTAAAAAAGATTTTAGTTTATTTAAGAAAGTAAGAGAATTTTTGCCTGAAGATTGTGATCTTAGCTTTGATGCCAATTGTGGTTATTCTGTTCCAACAGCGATTGAACAAGGTAAAAAATTTCAAGACATGGGTATAGCTCATTTTGAGGAACCTTTACCAGAATATGATTATCCTGGACTTAGGCAAGTTGTTGATGCTTTAGAATGTTCAGTATCTACGGGTGAACAAGAACCAACTCCACATAGATTTAGAGATTTAGTCGATATAGGGAATCCAGATATTCTACAACCAGATATATTAAATGTTGGAGGAATAACTGGCCTATTAAAAGTATACGAAATTGCTATGAATAAAAATAAAATAATAATGCCTCATTGCCCTCAGGCAGGAATTAATTTGATCGGAAGCCTTCATGCATATGTGACAGTTACTAACGCAGTAAGACCACACGAGTTTTCAGAAGAATTTACTGGCCCTGTTGAAAATGTAGCAAAATTATTTAAAGAACCAATAATTCCTGAAAATGGTTCAATTACTTTGTCAGATAGACCAGGATTAGGATTAGAATACGATGAAAAAGAATTAAAAAAAGTAATTACAATTTAGGAGACAAAATGAAAGATCTAAAAAAAATGATTTCAAATGGTGAACAAGTAATCGGCGGAGCAATAATGTATGGAGCTGGTAAAGAGGATATAGAAAAACTTTTGGAATATTATGACTACGATTTTATTTCAGTTGACGGTCAACATTCTCCTACAAATGAGGACTATCTACTAAGAATTTGTGAAGCAGCTCAAGAGTTAGATAAACCTATTCATTACAGAATGGATCATAGAAGAAATGCATATATGATAGGTAACCTTCTAGATCATGGCCCAACTATAATCGAAGTTCCTCAATCAGAAGAATTAGATTTAGTTAGGGAAGCTAGAGATTACTTTTATTACAGACCAGAAGGAATAAGAAGTTGGGGAGGTCCAGGTCGACCACCCGAAGGGTTAAAAGAAGTAAATCAACATACATATCCTGCATGGTGGAATAAAACAGGAGTATTAATGATTCAAATTGAAACTCTTAATGCAATAAATAATATTCCTAATTTTTCTCTTGAAGGCGTAGATTGCTTTTCATGGGGGCCTGCAGATTTGAGTATTGATAGAGCAGCTCACCCAGAACATCCTTTTGCACAAACTGATGATACTGCTATAGAGCATGCTGTAAAACTTTCTAAAGAAAATGGAAAACAGCTTTGTATTAGATCATATGATAGAACTTTGAGAAATAGATATTTTGACCTGGGAGCCACAATCTTAATGGAAGTACAATCTTTAGACGGTAAACTCGATAAGAATCTTCCGTTTGGATAATGAAAAAACCAAAAAATATTTTTTTTGGATGGTGGATTGTAATAAGTGCAGCACTTCAAAACGGGTTAGGCGGAAGTATACATTGGCAAGGATTTACTGTTCTATTTATACCAATTTCCCAAACTTTTGGAATAACCTCTGCTCAAACTTCAATGTTATTTGCTTTAGCTAGAGCAGAAAATGGATTATTAGGACCAATTACAGGATGGCTTATGGATAAATTTGGTCCAATGCCTCTAGCATTGATCGGTACAGCTATGGCTGGTACAGGTTATATTTTGCTTTCAAAAGCTGAAAATTATACGCAATTTTTGTTGATTTATGTTGTTATAGTTTCAATTGGCGCAACTACCAGTTTCATGCAAACTGCATTTGTTGCATTAAATAATTGGTTCATAAAAAAAAGAGGACTAGTAATGAGTATAAACTCTGCAGCATTTAGGTTGGGCTCTGCTATTTTAGTTCCAACTTTTTCTTTCATAGTTTATGAATGGGGATGGCAAAATGCAGTTTTATGTTTAGGAGTATTCTTATTAGTATTTATAACACCTTTAGGTCTTTTTTACAGAAGGTCTCCTGAATCTATGGGTTTAATGCCTGATGGAGAAAGAGAAAAAAAAGATCTAGACATAACTATCGATAATTCTAAATATTATGATTCAGGATATACGTGGAAAGAAGCTATAAAAACTTCAGCCTTTTGGTTCTTAACAATTGCAACTACACTTAGACTTTCTATACATGGAGCTATTTTTGTTCATATGATTCCTATTCTTGTGTGGAAAGGAATCTCAGCTTCTTCAGCTGCTTGGTATGTAGGCTTTTTAGCCCTAGTTGGAGTGCCAGTAATATTAATTATGGGTAGATTAAGCGATAAATTAGGAAGGCCTAAAATACTTGCAGTATGCTATTCATCATCAGGATTATCATTACTTCTAGTAAATATTTCAGATAATTCGATTTATTTATTATTTTCATTATTGTTGCTGGTAGGGTCTGAAGCAGGATCTGGTTTGAATTGGTCTTTGGTTGGAGATTTATTTGGCCGAAAAAATTATGGAGTTATTAGAGGTTTATTGGGTCCTTTTTATAATGCAGCTCTTGTTGTAACTCCAGTTTCTGCAGGATATATTTATGATGTAACTAACTCATATGAAATAGTTTTATATACTGGAGCCATTATATTTTTTATATCTTCGATAACATTTCTATATATAGGAAATATTGCAAAAAAACTCAAAACATACCAAATTTAGTAGTAATTTAATTACTCAAAAATGAAATTTATAAATTATAATAGATTTCTAGATAATATTAAGAAAGAAAAGATTTGACAGCTTTACCTAAGAAGAAACATACAAGAGCTAGAAGAGGAAATAAAAGATCTCATAAAGGGCTCTCTGCAATAAACGGACATAGATACCATAAGGTCAAACAGGAGTTACTAGGTGATAATGGCCAGAGTAACATAGCTACAGCTGAATCAGCAGAGGAATCTACTCAGTCCTAATTTAGTTCTCTAACTTCTTTTATCATACCTTCTATTGAATCTTTAGCGTCACCAAAAAGCATATTTGTCTTATCCAAGAAGAATAACTCATTTTGAACACCAGAAAACCCAGAGGCCATAGAACGCTTAAGAACTATAACCGATTTAGCTTTATCAACATTTAATATAGGCATTCCATAAATGGGAGAGCTTTTATCTGTACGAGCATTTGGATTAGTTACATCATTAGCACCAACCACAACAGCAACATCAGTTCGATCGAACTCACTATTTATTTCATCAAGATCTTTTAGCTCATCATAAGGTACATTTGCTTCTGCCAGTAGTACATTCATATGCCCGGGCATTCTTCCTGCAACAGGATGAATAGCATATTTTACTGTAACTCCTTTTTCTTTAAGAAGTCCTGATAATTCATTAATTTGATGTTGAGCTTGAGCAACTGCCAGTCCGTAACCTGGAACAAAAATAACACTTTCTGCATATCCTAAAATCATTGCAGCATCTTCTGAAGATAATGATGTCACTGGTCTCGTTTCTTCTTCTCCAGATGAGCTCGAACCCTCTTCTGCTCCAAATCCTCCTAACATTACATTTAGAAGTGATCTATTCATTGCCTTAGTCATAATTCTTGTAAGAATTAATCCTGAAGCACCTACTAAAGATCCTGATATTATAAGCACAGGATTGCCTAAAACAAATCCAGCCCCAGCTCCAGCAATCCCTGAATATGAGTTTAATAATGCTACTACAACTGGCATATCAGCACCACCAATAGGTATAACAATTAAAACTCCAAGAATTAGAGAAATAGCAACAAGAGCATAGAGATAATTAGGATCGTACATTTCTGGTATACAAATTAATATTGCTAGTACCAAGACTAATAATATAAGAAGTATGTTAATAATATTTCTAAGTGGAATCAAAATGGGCTTTGTAGTTAAAACTTCTTGTAATTTTCCGAATGCAATAAAAGATCCTGTAAAAGTTACGGAACCTACAATGGTTGCAAAACAGACAGAAGCAAGAACAAAAGTTGTCTGAGTTAATCCGCTTTGAAATACAAGCTCATACATAGCTACTATAGCACTTGCAACTCCTCCAAAAGCATTGAAGACTGCAACAAGTTGAGGCATTGCTGTCATTTGTACATATCTAGACAATATAATACCTATAGAGGATCCTATAATTAATCCCAGAATTATCCATTCAAGATTAGTTTC
>JAZANE010000143.1:0-3883 GCA_036228785.1 Chloroflexota bacterium | reverse complement strand
TTTGATCACTATTATTTATTATGATGTTACAAAAATCAATCCAAAGATTAAGTTCTTTATAGATAGCATTTCTATCTGTTCTGAATCTTGAAGAAAACTTTTGAGATAATTCCATTCTAGTGCTTATATTACTCTTACAAAATTCAAAAAATCTTTCATAGGATTCAAAGTAATTATCCAATAATGAAGGATCAGAAGATAAAGTTTCAGCAACTTCTATTTTACCGAGAGAAAAATTAATAATTTGATTTATTCTTAAGTCATCTAGATCAAATTTTTCTAAAATATAATCCTTCATCTCTTCTTTTCCTATTTCTAAAACATTAATTTTTTGGGCTCTAGAAATTATAGTTGGATAAACAGAAGTCAAATCATTTACCAAAAACAAAAAAATTGTTGAATTTGGTGGTTCTTCCAAAAGTTTCAAAAAAGCATTTGAGGCTTCATTATTTAGTTTTTCAGCTTCATCGACAATAAAAATCTTATATTTACTCATAAATGGGCCAAGGTTAGCTTGTCTACTAATTTCTTGAACATGGGGTAATCTTATTTGATCTGATTTATTTTCATCTAAGCCCTCAACTACAAGCTTAGAATCTACATGTAAAATATCGAAGTGCTTTTGCTCATCAATTTTTTTACAACTGGCACATGAATCACATGAAGTATTCGTATTACTTTCATCATCACATAATAATAATTTAGAAAAGATATAGGCAAGTTTTTTTTTCCCTACATTCTTTGATCCATGAAAAATATAAAAATGAGAAACTGCATTTTTGACAATTGAGTTTTCTAAAATTTTATAAGCTTTTTCATTTATAAATGTCATAATACTGAAGTGCTAAGAAGATCTTCATAACTCTCTCTTCTTCTAATAAGAAAATGGGATCCATTTTTAATCATTACTACAGCGGGTCTTATTTGCATATTATAATTACTTGCCATAGCTAAATTATAAGCACCTGATGCGGGGAGCACTAATAAATCTCCAATTTCTGGATTTGGGAGATCAATATCCTTAGCTAAATAATCTCCAGACTCACAAAATTTACCGGAAATAGTAGCTTTCATTAAATTATTATTTTCAGTAATTTTATTAACTGAAAAAACTGAATACTCGGAGCCATAAAGAGCAGGTCTTATATTATCTCCCATACCTCCATCAACTGAAATATAATTTCTAACGCCTGGAATTTCCTTTATAGAACCAACTTTATAAATACTTACACCAGATCTACCAACTAAAGCTCTTCCTGGTTCTAAAATAACTTTTGGCATATCAAAATCATTAACATCACAGGCTTTTTTTACTGCATCGCCTATTGTTTTTGCATAATCTGAAATAGGAGGAGGTTGCTTTTTTGATAAATAGCCAATTGCAAAACCACCACCAGGACTAAACTCCTTAACATCAATTCCATATTTATTTCTCATATCTGAAGCAAACTCATATACATACTCTATTGCTTCCGAAAAAGGTTCTAATTCAAAAATCGGAGATCCTAGGTGAAAATGAAGCCCTATCAAACTCAATGATTTAATTTGAATTAATCTTTTTATTGCCTCTTCAGCATCTCCTGTTTCAATTGAAAATCCAAACTTAGAATCAAGGATTCCTGTAGTTGTTAATAAATGTGTGTCAGGATCAACTGATGGAGAAACTCTAATCATAACATCCTGATTTACACCTAACTTAGATGTGATATTTTTCAAGTTTTCTATTTCATTAAAAGAATCAATTGTAATATGACCAATTCCATAATTTATCGCATCTTCAAGTTCATCTGGAGATTTATTATTCCCATGGAAATTCATTCTTTTTGGAGGAAAGTCTACATGTTTAGCAACTGCAAGCTCTCCTCCTGTAACCACATCAATACTCATCCCGTTTTCTTTAAGGATTTTTAACAAATAAGGATTAGAAAAAGCTTTAGTTGAGTAAGAAATAACTGCATTATCTAACTCTGCTCCAAAAGAGTTTTGAAAATCTTTGATGGTAGAAATAATTGTACTCTCATCATAAACATAGAGAGGGGTACCATACTCATTGGCTAAGTCTTCTAGATCAATACTATCAATTGATATATTACCTTTACTGTTGATATGGGATTTGTTTGGAAATATCTCATTCCCTGAAAATTCTGAATATTTTGTCATAATTTACCTAAATATTTGTTCACTGAATAATATAAATTCTATAACTTTTAATTAAAAAAAACATTAAATGGATAAAGAAATAAGACTCACAAACTTTTCGACCTGTGGCGGTTGAGCTGGTAAAGCTTCAATAGAAGTACTGGACAGGGTTCTGGGCCAGATAAATAAATCTATTTCATCAGATAAAATCTTAGTAGATCAAAAACCTAAAGATGATGCTGCTGTTTATAAAATCACAGATGACAAGGCAATAATTTTTACAACAGATTTTTTTGCTCCTGTAGTTGATGATGCCTTTTTATTTGGACAGGTAGCAGCGGCTAATGCTATTTCAGACGTATATGCTATGGGAGGTAAACCAACATTAGCCCTAAATATATGTTGTTTTACTGATAATATACCGGAAAAATCAATTGAAGAAATAATTCAAGGTGGAATAGAAAAAGCTAATGAAGCTGGAGTTATTATAGCTGGTGGGCACACGATTAATGATCCTGAACCAAAATATGGGCTTGCAGTTATAGGTGAGATAAATCCAAAAAAATTAATGACTCTTAATAATGCTAAGCCAAACCAAGATATTGTTATTACAAAGCCTTTAGGAAACGGAATATTGATCTCAGCAGCAAAAAATTTAAAGATAGATTTATCTGAACATCCAAACTGCTTAAAATTTATGACAGAACTAAATAAAATTGCTTCAGAAATTGCAGTGGATATGAATATCGAAGTATGCACAGACATAACAGGATTTGGTTTAATTGGTCACCTGAAAAATATACTTAGAGCTAGTAATGTCTCTGCAAAGATAGATTTCGCAAATATACCTATATTGGATAGTGTTAAAAAATTATCTTCTGAAGAAAATTGGTCATCAGGCTTAATAAATAATGAGAAAGCCTTAGAGAATAACATTATTTGGAATAAATCAATTTCAGAATCAGAAAAGAAAATCCTATTTGATCCTCAAACATCTGGAGGGCTACTCTTTACTGTCGATAAATCAAAGTCTATTGAATTTCAAAGTAAATTATCAAAAAATAATTTGGAGGTCAGTAAAATTGGAATAACGGTTGAAAAAACTAACTCTGAAATAGAATTTTTATAATTTCTTTTTTATCAAAATCTTCAAAAGAAATTTTCAATTCTTTTTCTTTATCAGAAATTTTCTTACTCAAATCATTAATTTTTTCTCTTAGTTTTATATCTGGACTCAAACCTTTATTTAGATAAGTATAATAAACAAGAAATAAATCATTACTGGAAAAATCATTTTTTTGATAATCTTCGATATCGAAATCTAAATCTAATTCAATAATTTTTTTTATTATTCTTTCAATAACTACACTTGACGGCCCTGAAAAATTAAGATTATCTGAGAAATTGGATTCATTAGATTTTAGTTTTGACCAGTTTTTTTCTACATCTTCGGCAGTTTTGAAATCTTTTCTGTTTTCTTCATCAAAGACATGAGGATGTCTAGAAATAAGTTTCTCTTTCGCTCTTAAAAAAACATCCTTTTTAGTAAATTTATCTGAAGTTTCACCTATCTGGAAATAAAACAAAAGATGAGTTAACAAGTCTGCCAGTTCATCGATTATGTCTTCATTTTTCCCTTTTTCAACAGCATCAAATAGTTCGTATGCTTCTTCAATAGTTAATTTTCCTAGTTTTTCTAATGACAAGTCCCTATCCCATGGACATCCATCATCAGATCTTAATT
>JAZANE010000142.1:0-12579 GCA_036228785.1 Chloroflexota bacterium | reverse complement strand
TAATAATGATAAAAATTCAGTTTGGCAATCTGAAAATCCAAATCTTGCGAATAAAAATATCCAACTTATTCAAGGAAAAAATCTTACCCAAACAAAAAATATAATAATTAATTTACTAAAAGATCCTATAAATTCTAATAATAATAATCCTGCTTTAATCAAGGATCCAAAAAAGATAAAACATCCAGTTCGTTTTTATGAGAAAGGAGAATCTCCTATTGAGTATATTTCTTCTAGGCAATGGTTCGTAAAAATAATAGATAAAAAAGAAAAACTTTTGAATGCAGGAAAAGAAATTAAGTGGCATCCTGAATATATGTCGAAACGCTATGAAAATTGGACAGAAAATTTATCAATTGATTGGTGTATAAGTAGACAAAGATTTTTTGGAGTCCCTATACCAATTTGGTACAAACTAGATTCAATAGGGAATCCTATTTTTGATGAGATAATAGTTCCTGAAAAAGAAGTTCTGCCAATCGATCCAGAAATTGATTCTCCTAAAGGATACAACGAAAATGATAGGGGTGCCCCTAATGGATTTATTGGTGAAAAAGATGTTTTTGACACTTGGTTTACTTCATCATTAACTCCGCAGATTGTTGCAAAATGGGGACAAGAAAATGATGAAATGGAATCTATGTTTCCAATGGATATACGACCTCAAAGTCATGAAATAATCAGAACTTGGGCTTTTTACACGATAGTAAAATCATTATTACATAATAATTCTATACCATGGAAAAATGTAATAATATCAGGTTGGATATTGGATCCTGATAGAAAAAAAATGAGTAAATCTAAAGGTAATGTAATAACTCCAATTGATACTATCGAACAATATGGATCTGATGCTGTTAGATATTGGGCATCTTCTGCCAGACTAGGAACAGATACAACTTATGATGAAAATGTTTTTGTAATTGGAAATAAACTAGTCACAAAATTATATAATGCAGCAAAATTTGTACTATCTCATGAATCTTATCACACCTATGAACTCACAGAATTAGATTCCTCATTTATGGGAGAATTATCTAAACTAGTTGATACAGTTACTGAACATTACAACAGATATCAATTCGCCCAAGGATTACAAATTACTGAAGAGTTTTTTTGGAATACTTTTACAGATAACTATCTAGAATTAGTTAAAAAAAGAGTATTTAACTCACAAGGTGACGATAAAGCTTCTGCTGTATCGTGCTTAAGATTAGGATTATCTGTAATTTTAAGACTTCTTTCTCCAGTAATGCCTACAATTACTGATGAAATTTGGTCATGGTGTTTTTCTGAAGAATATAATACTGTTTCGATTCATGAATCTAACTGGCCAACAGAAGAAGAATTTAGTAAATATAAAAAATCTAAATTTCAAAATTCTCTAGAAATTGCAATAAAAGCAATAAGATCAGTAAGGCAATCAAAAACATCTGAGGGAATTGGTTTAGGTAAGCCGGTTCAAAAAATGAGAATTTCTACTAATTCAAAAAACTTTGAAATACTTGAATTAATATCAGATGACTTTAGTAACGCTTCTAATTGTTTTGATTTTGAAAAAGAAGATATAAATGAAGAAGAAATAAAAGTTGATATACTAATTAAGGCTGATGATTTATAAAGATCTGTAGCCTACTTTTCCTTCATACTTGAAATTTTTTTTTTCAATTCTTCAAAAATTTTAGTTTCAAATTCTCTAACTTCTTTACATTTTTTTAGGGTTAGTTCTGCTAAATCCATAGGTATTCTAGTGATTCCGTCAGAATCTCCAATAATCAAATCACCTGGTTTGATAACTAAGTCTCCAACTTCAACATCTGTTTGTGTTTCTATGAGATTAAATGGACCATGACCTGGAACTCTTCCTGTAGCCCAAACAGGCATTTCTGCTGCTGCAATTCCAGGTAAATCTCTGATTGAACCTCCGTTTATAACACCAACTGCACCTAAAGCTTTGTGCTTCAATGCCATTCCATCCCCCATCACAGCACCTCTACCCTTATTTTTTTCTATATCAACTATAACACCTATAACAGGCAGATTACTTTCATCTATCCTATCGTAGTATTCGTCCCAGTCTAGTTTTAACTTAGGTTCGTAAAGAGGAGTAACCTTACATGTTACGGCTATTCCTACTACAGGTTTTGATCCTAAATAATAAGATTTAAGTTCCGCACTAGAATAATCTATTTGTTCATTATTATAACTATCAATAGTCATTAATGCATTCTGAACAGTTGCTGAGTCATATTCTTCTAGACCTTTTATAATATCTATTAATTCCATTTTATTATTCCATTTCTATGTTTAAGTCTTCTCCTGGGAAAAACTCCATCCAAGGTTGAAAGTTTTCAACAAAAATTTTCCCCTCTTCAACAGATGAAAGTCCTTTCACAGCTCTTGAAGGATCATACCCTGTAGTTTTAGCTAGTGCTTCAATACCTCTTTTTGTTTCTCTAACTCCTCCAACAATAAAGATATCTTTTTCATCGTTTTCAACAACTAAATCCAGACCTTTTTTTCTGGTTCTCCAATAAAGTCTCAAACTAATTCTCCTTTATTTATATATTTCTTTGCTCTATCTAAAATTTTATGAGCTAAATTTATTTTATTCATAAGAGGAAGATTTTCTTGGCCATTCTCATCAATTAATACTGCTTTATTATTATCAGAACCAAAACCACTTCCTTCTAAAGTTATATCATTAGCTACAATCATTTTACAATTTTTGCTTGTAAGCTTTTTCTTTGCATTTTCTAGTAGTTTTTCTGATTCAGCAGCAAAACCTACCTTAACGATTTTATTTCCATCAATTTCCTTCAATATATCAGGGTTTTTTTCAAGCTCTATAGAATTCATAGATTCCTTTTTGATCTTTTCTTTAGAATAATTCTTAACCCTATAATCTGCTACAGCGGCAGACATTATAATAAGTTGAGAGTTTTCTAGATGATTTTCTATTTCTTTTTTCATTTCAAGCGCACTATTAATGGAAACCATTCTGATCCCAAAGGTGTCAGATTTATTTTCAAGTTTTCCGTGAATAAGTGTTACTTTAGCTCCTCTATCTCTTAGTGCTTTGGCTATTGCAATTCCCATTTTCCCGGAAGATTTATTTGATATATATCTCACTGGGTCTATTTCTTCTATAGTTCCCCCAGCGGTTACAATAGCATTTATTTTTTCATAATCTTTTTTTTTTGATAATTTTTCTATAATTTCTTCTAGTAATTCTTCAGGTTCAGTCATTCTACCAAACTCATTTATTCCTGAAGCTAATCTTCCTTTTTCAGGACCAGATAAATGAATATCTAGTCTTCTTAATTCATTAATATGCTTCTGTACCTGTGGAGAGTTATACATATCTCCATCCATTGCTGGAGCTACTATTACAGGTGCTTTTGAAGCTAAAATGCAACCAACTATTGGGTCGTTAGAAATCCCTAGAGAAATTTTTGCTAATATGTTTGCAGTAGCTGGAGCAACTACAATTAAGTCTGCTTTTTTTGCTATATCAATATGATCAATTGATAAGTCTGTTTTTGAATCATAATACCCTGTTATGACTGGATTATGAGTAATACCTGAAAATGATGATTCTCCAACAAAATTTTTTGCTGACTTAGAAAGAATAACCTGAACATTTGCACCTGTTTTGACTAAAGCTGAGGATAAATAGACTGATTTATAGGCTGCTATAGAACCAGTTACGCACAGAATAATATTTTTTTTATCTATCATTTTCTCTTTCATATATATATTTTAACCCCATAAATGATAAATTTTCATTATATATGTATTTCATATCTAAAATTGGCAATATTAAGTCAGCTCCCCCTCCGGTAATAACTAAAGGACATTCTTTTTTTGAAGATATTACTTCAGAATATTTATTGTAAACTCCCTTGATGAGCTCTGCATAACCAAGTATTATTCCTGATTGAATAGATTCAATTGAATTTTCTCCAATTATTTTTTTGGGAATTCTTAACTCAACTGGTCTTAATAGTGCAGTTGAATTAGCCAGAGTATCTGCAGCCATATCTAAACCTGGAATTATTGATCCTCCAAGATACTCATTTTTTTCTGAAACGGCATTAAATACTAAGCATGTTCCAATATCTAAAATAACACATGGTGATGAGTAAAGATTTATAGCTGCAATACTATCAACAAGTCTGTCAATACCCACATCTTCTGGAGGGTTATATTTATTGACTATTGGAAAAGCAAGATCGTGATTAACGACAATTGGATCTTTAGAATTAATTATTTTAGAAGCTTTTTCTACAACAACTGTTTTGTTAGGCACAACAGAACTTATAATTATATCGATTTCATCTGTTTCATTTGAATCTATTTTCAAAAGAGATTGTAATGTACTTGCTATCTCAAACTCTGATTTATTATCTTTGGTTGAAATTTTTGCATTACTTTTTAAATCTCCATTTGTAAAAAATCCAACATCTACATTGGTATTCCCTATATCAATAACTATAAGTTTCATCACATAACTCTATTTATGGCTTAATTATAAACTATTTGCCATTGGGAAAATTTTAGAAATAACTAATGCACATGCCTGAGCTATTTCTATATGTTCTTTTTGAGTTCCATGCCCTGCTCTCAATTGAATGTAATGTATCCAACTTCTCAAAGTCCCATTCATGTAAAGTCTACTTTTAGTATTTCCTTCAGGTAAAACTACTCTAGCTTGTTCTTTGGCAATTCCTTTATCTATTGCCCATTCATAAGCTTCTAAAGCACTATCTATAACTTTCTGTTGTTTGTCATTCCATTCTTTTTGCAAATCTGAATCATTTGTTTCAATAGAATTTTGTCTGTTTTTATTATCTTGTAACCTTGCTTCCCGAGTAACAAATTCCATATCTTCAGTTGGATTAGCATATCTTTGACTAAACTCTTGAAAACTAAAGCTTCTATGTCTCAAAATTTGCCTTGCTATATCTCTAGTTGTATCTATTTCTAAACAGACATTTACCATCTCTAATGGAGACCAATGAGAATTATTTATAAGATATTTAATTAATTTCTCACTGGTATCAGAATTTAGTTGGTTAGAAGGATTTGAAACTCTAGCACAAAATGCTATTAATTCTTGACAATCAGTAACTCCCAAATCTTCAAAATCTTCTGAGGCTCTAGAATAGCTGATTAACTTTACTTCCGATTTCATAAGAGTAGCCTTGAAGGCTTTTGCAATAGTTGTCTAAATTCGTTCATGAATATTGCACCTTCTGCTCCATCGCCTACTCGATGATCGGCTGAAAGCGTTGCAAGCATGATATCTCTTATTTCAATTTTATTATCAATTACTTTTGGTTCTTTTTTTACTTCACCTAAGGCAATTATTCCACTTTGAGGTGGAACAATAATTGCAGTAAATGCATGAGTGCCAAACATTCCTAAGTTTGAAGTTGAAAAAGTCCCTTTTGTTAGTTCTTCATTACTCAAGGGATTTCCATTACCCCTAGCTCTAGCACCTAAATCTTTTGCTTGTATGGATAAATTTACAAGATCAAGATTCTGAGAATCCATAATAGCAGGAACTATTAGCCCTTGATCTAAAGCAATAGCAATTCCTAGGTTTATACTTGGATGCATAATTAATTTGTCACCATCAAATGAAGAATTCCATTTAGGATTATTAATAAGTGCATTTATAGAAGCTTTCAATACAAGATCATTTACAGAAATTTTCATCCCATCTTTTTCTAGATCTTCGTTAATATCTGATCTCATTTTCATGGCTTCAGTCATATCAACCTCAACTGCTACTTGAAAATGAGGTATCTCTGTTTTTGACTTTACAGTAACTCTAGCGATTGCTTGTCTCATACTATTAAGTTCTATGTCTTTTCCTTCAAGTGATACATTTTTTGATTTGTTTATTTGAGAAGAAGAAACTAATGATGGCCCTGCTATATGATTATTTACATCGTCCTTAGTAATTCTCCCTCCGGGACCTGTTCCAAAAATATCTTCTAATGGGATATTTTTTTCTCTAGCAATTCTTTTTGCCATCGGAGAGGCTTTAATTTTTACAGAATCTGAATCAATAGAAATTTCAACCTTGTTAGATTTTTCTTCTGTAGTATTCTGGATTACTTCTACTTTTGAGCCTGTATCTTCGATTACTTCTTCTACATTACTTTCTTCATGGAAATTATTTGAACTTTCAGAAATACTACCAATTATCTCTTCAGGTATTTCTTCGTCTTTTTCTCCAACAAAACCAATAATTTTTCCTACTTGAACTTTTGAACCTTCATCTGCAGTAATTTTATTCAAATAGCCATCATTATATGATTCCATTTCTACAACTGTTTTATCAGTTTCTATCTCAGCTAATTTATCACCTTTTGAAACTTTATCTCCTTCTTGCTTTAGCCATTTGACTATAGTACCCTCAGTCATATCAGCTCCCATTGAAGGCATTGTAATTTCTTTTGCCAAAATACTCTCCTAAGTTTATATAAGTTTTTCTAATATAGAATCAGCAATATTTTTTGACGATGGATATGCAGCTGCTTCTAAGTTTTTATTATAAGGCCATGGTACGTCATTTGCACCTATTCTTATTATTGGTCCATCTAGCCAATCATTAAAATTTTCTTGGATATTTGCCACAACTTCACTCATTATTCCTCCATTCCTTCTAGAGGTATCAACAGCAACAAGTTTATTGGTTTTTTTTACTGACTCACCGATTGTTTTGTAATCTATTGGACTTAGAGACCTTAAATCTATTAATTCAGCATCAATATTATTCTCTGAAAGAGTTTTAGATGCATCACCTAGTAGACTCATTCCAGCTCCATAGGAAACAAGACTAACATCACTCCCTTCTTCTACTATTGAAGCAGATCCTAGGGGGATTTCGTAATATTCATCTGGAACTTCTCCTTTCATTCCATACAAAAGGGCTGGTTCTGCAAAAATTACAGGGTTATTATTTTTTATTGATGTTCTCATTAGTCCTAAGGCATCTTTTGGGTTTGAAGGACAAACACAATATAATCCCGGAACTTCTGCTAACCAAGTTTCAAAGCTTTGTGAATGTGTAGCAGCTAATTGAACACCCGCACCAGTAGGAGCTCTTATAACCATAGGGACATCTATTTGACCACCTGACATATATCTTATATTTGCTGCCATATTTACAATCTGGTCGAACCCTACCAATGAGAAGCTAATTGACATAAGCTCTATTATGGGTCTTAGACCAGCTGATGCAGCTCCAATACCAGTTCCAATAAAAGTAGCTTCTGATATAGGGGTATCTTTTATTCTTTCTGGGCCAAATTTTGCTAAAAAACCATCGGTTACCGCGTATGCTCCTCCATATTCACCTATATCTCCACCCATTATTAATACATTAGGATCTTGTTCCAATGCTTCTTCTAATCCTTTTTTTATCGCTTCTCGCATTAATAATTCAGTCATATTAGTCTCTAGTTCTTATATATGTCATCATTCATCTCTTGGATTCCAGGATCTTCACTTGATTCAGCAAACTCAACTGATTCTTCAACGGTTTTATCAACTTCATTCCTAATTTTTTCTAAATCTTTATCTGTTGCAATTCCTGCAGATTTCAACCAATCAGGGAATTTTACTAATGGATCTTGTTTTTCCCATTCTTTTATTTCATCTGTCTTCCTATATTTTTGTCCGTCAGCAAGTGAATGTCCAACAAATCTGAAAGTTTTACATTCTAAATAAAAAGGTCCGCCTGTTTCGCGAACCTTGTTAACTGCTATTTCTGTAGCTTCTTTAACCGCTAATACGTCCATTCCGTTGACTTGAGCTGCTGGTATATCATATGTGCTGACGCCTGTATAAAAATCTTCTCCTCCGGCTCTTACTCTGTCAATTGCAGAACCCATGCCATATTTGTTGTTCTCAAGAATAAATAAAATGGGTAAATTCCACACAGATGCAAGATTCAATGTTTCATGATAAGTTCCTTGGTTAGTCGAGCCATCTCCAAAGAAACAAACAACTAATCCTCCTGTTTTTTTATACTGACAAGCCAAAGCTAATCCTGTAGCAACTGGAAATTGCCCTCCAACAATAGCATGTCCTCCCATAAATTTTTTAGAAGAATCAAATAGATGCATTGATCCTCCCTTACCTTTAGATAAGCCTGTTTTTTTTCCAAAAAGTTCGGACATTGATCTATTTACATCTAACCCTCTTGCTAAAGCATGCCCATGATCTCTGTAATGGGTAATAATATAATCCTCTTCATTTAGGCATGAAATTGAGCCAACTGCAGTAGCTTCCTGCCCTATATATAAATGTAAAAATCCTCTAATATTTCCTTTTGTATAATTTTCGCCACAAGCTAGCTCGAATTGTCTGATAAGATACATTTGCTTGAATAATTCAAGCATTTCTTTTTTCTCGATATCGCTTTTTTTAGTTTTTTTATTTTTTTCTTGTTTTAGAGTCGCCATAATGGGATTTTAAATCAACTTTTCTTATACATCTAGCTTTTACAATCTAATTTAGACTTTTTTATTTATTCTTTGACATGTAAATAAAATGCTTTAGTTACATTTTCAAGTAACATTGCTATTGTCATAGGTCCTACGCCTCCTGGGACAGGTGTAACTTTAGAAACAATATTTATGATTTCATCAAAATCTGAATCTCCTACTAATCTGAATCCATTCTTTTTTGTATTATCTTCTATCCTATTAACACCAACATCTATGACTATAGAATTTTTTTTGACCATATCTTTAGTTAATGTACCTGGGAAACCAGTTGCTACAACCACTATATCTGCCTCTAAAGTATATTTTTTTATATCTTCTGATCTACTATGACATATTGTAACTGTAGCGTTTCCAAGTGTTGTCTTAGAGGAAAGTAGTAAAGCCAAAGGAATTCCAACTAACTTACTTCTTCCGATGATTACAATTCTTGATCCTTGAGTCTTAAAATCTATTTCAGAAATCATCCTTTGTACTCCTAAAGGAGTTGCAGGTACAAATCTTGGACTTCCTGAGGATAGTAATCCTAAATTTTCATTACATAATCCGTCTACATCCTTCAAAGGAGAGATTGTTTGAATAATTTTTTCTTCATCAAGATTTTTAGGAAGAGGAAGTTGTACTATCATTCCGTCAATTAGATCATTTTTATTGAGAGTTTCAATATAACTTATAATTTCTTCTTCTGAAATTTTTTCATCTAATCTTTCTATGTGACATTCAATGCCAACTAATTGACAAGCTTTTTCTTTGGCTTTTACATAAGAAATTGATGCAGGATTTTTTCCAACTAGGATTACAACAAGACTTGGAACCCTTGAGTACTTGTTCTTTATTTCGATTATTTCTGATTTTAGTTTGCGTTTTATACTTGAGCTTATTTTTTTCCCATCAATTAATTTAGAATTCATTTTTTACTTTCTTTAAGAACAAATAACTTTATACTAAATATATGTTCATATTATATTCAAACTAAAAAAAATGTTACTTACAGGAATTGATATTATAGAAATTCATAGAATTAAGGAAGTTTGTCAAAAGTATCCAAATAGATTTATGAAAAAAATTTTTACTGATCAAGAAATTGATTATTGTAGGGGAAGATTTCCACAAATAGCCGCAAGATTTGCGTCTAAAGAAGCAGTAATGAAAGCTTTAGGTACAGGTATTCGAGGAGTGCCTTGGAAATCTATAGAAGTTTATAGGCCTAGGGGAAAAGCACCAGAAATAAGATTATACGGAAATGCAAAACGAAAAGCTGAAGAATTAGGAATTACGGAAATAGCTATTTCTATTAGCCATTCGAGGAATTATGCAGTTGCTTCAGTTGTTGCTCAATAAGTATATTATTGATTTCTACGATAATAATAAATAAGAATTAAAGATGTAAAAAATGTAATTATTGAAAAAATAAATGCTCCAAATATTATTTCATTAAAAACTTCAATTCCTGCACTATTTATATCATTATTGATTTTTTGCTGAATATCAGGATCTAGTGAAAGTATGTTCATTCCACTGACTAAGTCTGAAAATCTTGCTGTTCCAATAGTTGTCATAATTGAAAGCCCAAAAATCATCCCAAGCATTCTCGAAAGAGAGATCATTGAGGAAGAAATTCCTCTAATGTTTTCAGAAATTTTATGAAGACCTGTATTGTGTATTGGAACTATAAATAGACCAAAACCTATACCCAATACATAAAATATATAATCAATTTCATTAGTTGGTATTTTTATATTATTTGAGTATAAAAGGGTGCCTGATGTAATAAGAATACCTCCAATTATCAAAGTTAAAGTCAAACTTAATCTTGTAAAAAAAATCCCTAGAATAGATCCTAAACCTATGAAAGCTGTTAATTTTAGCAGTGAAAAGCCAATTGTAAGACTATCTAATCCAAATACTGTTGAACCAGACAATGGGATTATAACCATGACTATTATCAAGCTTGATCCAATAAAAAAATGTGTTAGCGAACTCCACAAAAATGTTTTAGACTTAATAATCTTATCGGGTAATATTTCTTGATTGAAAAGTCTAATCTTTATAGTTGTAATAATAACTAAAGCTAAAATAATTATTAATAAAATAATTTGGGTAAAATCTAACCCATCATATTCGGATATAAAAATAGTTGAAATGATAATAATTAATGAAAATAAAGATATGTCTAAAAATTTAATTTGATGCTTGTTCTTTTTGTTTTTTGGCATAAATAAAGCTAAAAATATTATTAAGATTGCGAGTGGTATATTTATGAAAAATGCTGCTGGCCAATCCCAAATTTCTAATATCAAACTTCCCCAGAGTGGGCCTATAACCCCACCTGCTTCAGCAGAGGCTCCTATCAATCCAAAACCATATATCCAGTATTTTTTTCCCAAAATCAAAGAAACTGAAGCGATTGCTACAGGTATAATTGCACCTCCCCCCATAGCTTGTAAAAATCTAAAAACAATCAACCAATTTAATTTTGAGGGGACATAATTGCTATCAGGTAGATTAACTGTAATCCCTATTAGAAGAGATCCTGTAGAAAATATTATCATGGAAAAAATTAATACCAATCTATATCCAAATTTATCGCATAATTTTCCAGCTAGCGGCATGACTAGAGTGAATCCAAGTAAGTATGATGTAATTGTCCAAGAGATCTTATTTAATTCTCCAACTGAAATGCCTAGATCTAAAACCATACTAGGTAGTAAAGTTACAACAACAGTTTGATCATCAGCCGCTATAAAAACAGCTAAGCAAAGTATAAAAATGTAAAAAATTTTATTTTTTAGACTTATGGTGTTTCCCATTTTAGGTTTTCATTCCATCTTTCAAATTTTATTTCTCTTTGTGTATCTATCGTATCGTTTGGCTGAACTATTCCATAAATCTTGATTGAATCAACAATCCCATCTTGGTTTATATTAAGTGATAAACGGACATTCTTATTACTTACTATGATGTCACCTACAAGTGATTTTAGATTTTCTGAGTTTATTTCAGCACTTATTTCGTAATCATAATTTTGAGATGAAATAATTGTAGCATTTTCAATTTCAGAAAAAATATCGCTTAATATATTTACAGGATTTATATCCTTGAAAGGGTTATCATCTTGTGAGGTTTCTACCCATTCAAAGCTTATGGGATTTGTTATCCAATAATTCTTATCCATTGATAGATAAGAAAGCTTTATTAGAAAATTATTTGAAATTATTTCAGCATTAATTCTAAGTTTATTTGGTTTTTGAATGTCCCCCTGTGCCTTAGATATGTCAAATCCCCCTGGCAAAGAAGTATATCCATTTTTATGCATAAGGCTGAATGAAAAAGACTGTGATGTATCAATTTTATATTTACTAAGATTAAAGAGCTCTTCTATGGAGAGTATTTCTTTTTCTTCATTATTTTCACTACAGCCAGTAAGTATAAAAACAGAAATTATCAGAAGTACTAAAATTTTTTTTATTTTAAAATCCTCTTTGTTTTAATAATATTTAATTAGAATAAATTAAAGTTTCGCAAAAAGTACATGTAATGTATATTTAAAATAATGATTTACTTGGGGAGCGAATTGCTGAGAGGGTTTTTAGAAAAACCGACCCACTAAACCTGAACTAGATAATTCTAGCGGAGGGAAGAAATATTAACAATATTGTTCTTGAAAACTTAAGCTTTGGTTTCGAACCAGATAACCCCATAATAAGTAACCTGTCTTTTTCTTTCTCTAGAAATAAAACTATTTCTATTCTTGGACACAGTGGTTGCGGAAAAAGTACTTTGTTGGAATTGATTTCTGGTATAAGAGAGCCTAATTCAGGAAAAATAAAATTTAAAAATTCTCTCAATAGATTAGGTGAAATTGCATACATGCAACAGAAAGATCTTCTTTTACCATGGCTAAATGTTGAAGAAAATATTCTATTGCCTTTAAAAATTATGGGTAAAATTAATGCTGAATCAATTGAAGACATGAAAAATAAAGCTTCAATTTTGGGTATTTATGAATATCTTAGATATTTTCCAAAAGAGCTTTCTGGTGGATTAAGGCAAA